>JAQUDG010000075.1 GCA_028685815.1 Desulfuromonas sp. | reverse complement strand
CAGATTACACAAAACTCAGGCATATCCAGGGGCGCGATGACCTTTGAAGGCTCGATAAAAGCAATGCGGGTTGAGTCATATTCCAGAATTGGAAATTTTTTGTTCATAAAACCTTGTTTAGCACAACTATAAATAGACAGTCTGTATAAAACTGTAAACACAGAAAGTCCAAGCTGTATAAAACTACCCGCTGAATTACTTATAAATACATTTTTTGCCATATATTTAGAGAGTTACATCCGAATCGTATTTTACGTTTTCCGGTATATACGGACTGTATAAACCGGCTTACAGACCATCCATCGGGCTTTTCACTCCCTTTCCACCTTTGTTGAGAACATGCGTATAAATCATGGTGGTACTGACATCCTTATGCCCCAATAGTTCCTGTATGGTGCGGATGTCATACCCTGCTTCAAGCAGATGGGTTGCAAAGCAGTGGCGAAAGGTGTGGCAGCCGACACGCTTAACCACTCCAGCCCTTGTAACTGCTTCTCGAACTGCCCGCTGCAAAATTGTTTCATGTATATGATGCCGCCCCTCTTCTCCTGTTGTTCTGTTTTTCCAGCGGTTTTCTTGTGGGAAAACCCACTGCCAACGCCACTCTGTTGGCGCGTTAGGATACTTACGATCCAAAGCGCCTGGCAGCACAACCTGACCCCAGCCATCGGTGAGGTCTTTTTCATGGATCATTTTTACATGTGCCAAATGTTTCTGCAACACTGGGATCAGGGACTGCGGCAACATTGTTCGTCTATCCTTACCCCCTTTACCGTCACGCACCAAAATCTCTTTGTTAGAGAAGTCAAGATCCTGAACGCGCAGACGCAAACATTCCATCAGGCGCAATCCCGAGCCATAGAGCAAACTGGCCATCGCCCATTTATCGTCACTAAGTTGATCAAGTACGGACTTGACCTCTTCGCGGGTCATAACTACCGGCAGCCGTTTTGGTTTGCGCGCGCGAATCACATTGCCTAAGTCACCAACATCCCGGCCAATAACATGGCGATACAGATAAAGAATTGCGCTCAATGCCTGATTCTGGGTCGAGGCACTGACATTTTCCTTGACAGCCAGATGGGTTAGAAAAGCGTTGATTTCGACCTCTCCCATCTCTTTGGGATGCCGTTTTTGATGAAATAAGATATAACGCCGTATCCACTGGCAGTAGGTTTCTTCCGTACGGGGACTATAATGCCGGACGCGCATTGATTCTCGCATTTGATCAAGCAGTTTTGGTGGTTGTCGCGCTTTATCCGTCTGGACTGGCATGCTGCTGCCCCCTGTATTCGCTATATCTCCCTTTGGCAACTGCCCCCAAGGGCCAATTCCGAGAAAGTGAGGGATGAAATCGAATTGGAAGTGCAATACTTCTGACCTCATCGTTTACTTTCCAGCGAATCCGGCAAAAGCGACACTTAGATGCACATTAATATCAAAAAAGATTCTACAACAACCAGGCTTACGCTTTCAATAATTTTAATAAAAATCACAGCTCAGATAAAGTTGACTCATGCAGCTCTGCTTAATACCTATTCCCTCTTGAGTCAGGTAGTTTGTAAACCCGATCTGCACTTTCATTTTCTGACGTCATCCTGAACTCGATTCAGGATCTCTGGGGCAAAGGGACAAGTTGCCTGTAAGTTGTTGCAAGTTGTTCCCGCCCCTGAAATACTTAGAACCTTGCCAGCGTAACTCGGCAAGGTAGAATGTTTATTAGTCGTTGCGCACCCCGAACACACCCTTCAAATGAAGGGCTTAAGAAATATGCCTTCCACACAACCGCCCCGCTCTTTTGCGTAGTTTTCCCCTGACGTAAGCGCATGCTATTTCGCTTAATGCGAAGTTCAACGGCACGACGGCTTTTATCCTTTAAATAATTACCCTCAGACAGTCTTCGATTTTGGTTTTAATTGAAGTTTTAAGGGCACTACGGACTTTTTAGATAAAAAATGTTAAGCTAGCGGATAAATTACAACCCCTCGAAAATATAAGCTTAATATTTTATATAGACGACAGATTCTATGAAGTTGATTGCAGGTTCGTTTGTTTTTTTGCAAAAGCAAAGAGCCCGTTCACTAATTAACAGCGCACTAGTCGGTGTTTGTATAGATTCTCTGCTACTTGTAGCTCATCATCTGAGTTAAATTCCAATGACAAACACGGAATCGCTCTTCAACACGAAATACTTAGTCCCTTGCCAGCGTAACTCGGCAAGGTAGACTGTTTATTAGTCGCTACGCATTACTTCAGCGCACATCGCGAAAACAACCAAAAAACCAAAGAGCACTTCTGCAGACTCCGTCTGAGCGCGATGTGTATGCCTGACGCGACCATGCACTAAGGTCTGTGTTTGCGCAGTTTTCGCAAAACTAATTGAATTGGTGATACCCGACAACCTTGCAGCGCTTAGAATGAAGGGGATGGATGTGTCTTAAATTGTTCGCTTGATATCAACATGTTCGTTCAAGGCCATTCCGCTGATTGAATAATGTCGGCACCATTCGATCAGAAGCCCCAAAATGCCGATAAAACAACCATTAAGGGAGGATTGTCTCATGGACCTAATCACAATGGAGCAGTTGAAGGAAATTTTAGCAAGGCGTTCCGAGTGGTGCGTTTCGTTGTTTATGCCGACGCATAGAGCCGGACGGGAAATGGAGCAAGACCCGATCCGTTTTAAAAACTTGTTGCGGACGGTGGAAGAACGGCTACTGGCTAGGGGCATGCGTTCACCGAAGGTGCAAGAAATGCTCACAGAGCCACACCGCCTTCTCCAGGACAAGAATTTCTGGCAGCACCAAAGTGATGGCTTGGCCATTTTTTTCACTGAAGATATTTTTCTTTTTTTCAGATTACCTGTCGAGTTTGCCGAGACTACGGTCATCACAGACCGCTTTCATGTAAAACCGTTACTACCAATTCTGACCAGTGATGGCACCTTTCATATCCTTGCAATCAGTCAGAATCGGTTGCGATTGTTGGAAGGAACGCAGCACACGATGGATGAAATCGATTTGGGCGATGCACCGGAAACGTTTGCCGAAACATTCCCGGACGGTTTCCCAAAGAAACAACTCCAATCGCACACAGGGAGGCCATCGAGAGGTGGAACCGGAGTACCCCTGTTCCATGGACACGATCCCAGCGACGACATAAAAATCCATATCCGGGAATGGTTTCGTACGATTGATAAGGCAGTTGCAGGTATTCTTGTAGACACCCAGTCCCCCTTGGTGCTGGCCGGTGTAGGCACCCACTTCCCGTTGTATAAAGAAATTAATACCTACCCGTATCTGCTGGATAAAGGGATCCCCGGGAACCCCGATGAAATGAAGCCCGAAGATCTTCTCCCGCTGGCCTGGGCCATCGTCGAGCCGGTGTTTAACCAGAAACGCGAAGCAGGTTTAGCGCGATACCAACAACTGACTGGCACTGGAGAGACCACGACCGACGTCGCTCAAGCGGTTCTGGCGGCGCATCACGGGCAAATTGCGACTCTCTTTGTTGCCGTCGGTGTGCAGGTGTGGGGTCGGTTTGATCCAGAAAAAAATCAGGTAGATGTGCACGAAACCCATCAATCTGGCGACGAAGACCTCTTGGATTTTACCGCCATCCAAACCTTGATCAAGGGAGGTACGGTATTTGTTGTCTCACCAAATGAAGTTCCAGATCAGGCTCTTGTCGCAGCAGTGCTGCGCCACTGACAACTTCCTTCTATAAACCACTAAACCCAAACTCTTATTTTAAAGGAGACAACATGAAACTAGATAAAGGCGCATGGAACCCTTATCTGGCAGGAGCGCTTAGCGGACTCGTTGGGATCTTTTCGGTCTGGTTTGCCGGGCAGTATTTCGGGGCTTCCACCTCATTTGTGCGCACCGCCGGCATGATCGAACAATTATTCGGCGCAGAACGTGTAGCCCAAATGAGTTATTACGCCAAGACCACACCGCATATCGACTGGCAGTGGATGTTTGTGGTGGGGATATTTCTCGGATCATTGATCGCGGCGCTCACCTCCGGATCGTTTAAGTTACAGGCCGTGCCCGATATGTGGGCGAAACGCTTTGGGAAACACAGTGTCTCGCGGCGCGCCATCACCGCCTTTATCGGCGGAATCGTGGCCATGTTCGGCGCGCGGATGGCCGATGGGTGACCGAGCGGCCACGGGTTGAGCGGTTCGCTTCAACTAGCTGTTAGTGGTTTTATTGCTCTAATTTGTTTCTTTATCGGCGGCATCATCGTTGCCAGACTAGTTTATGGAGGTGGTAGTCAATGAATATGCTCATCTATGGACTAGTAACGGGTTTGCTATTCGGTTTTCTGCTGCAAAAAGGACGCGTGCTGCGCTACGACAAGCAACTCGGTGCCCTGCGATTGCAAGATATGACCATCATCAAATTTATGCTCTCCAGCGTGATCGTCGGCATGGTGGGGATCTATCTGCTCAACGACCTGGGGCTGGTTAAGCTTTCCATCAAGGCTACCATCCTGGGACCCGTCGTAGTTGGAGCACTGATTTTCGGGGTTGGCTGGGGCCTGTTAGGATATTGCCCAGGCACCTCAATGGGTGCTCTGGGTGAAGGACGCTGGGATGCGCTGTGGGGGATTCTCGGCATGATCGTGGGAGCCAGTCTTTTTGCCAAGGCCTTCCCTTTCCTAGAAAAAACCGTGTACACCTGGGGCAACTTGGGCCGTATCACCGTGCCTCAGGTTCTGGGAGTGAACCATTGGGTCATCATTCCCATATTTGTCGTGGGTACCTTGCTGTTCTTCAGATGGTTAGAAAAAAAAGGATTGTAACCAGGAGGCCTACCCATGAAAACTATTGTGACCTTAACCTTGAACCCAACGATCGACAAAAGCTCAAGTGTTGACCATGTCATGCCCGAGCGCAAACTGTACTGCAAACCGCCTCACTTTGAACCCGGAGGAGGCGGGGTGAATGTTTCTCGTGCTGTCAAAAAACTGGGAGGAGAATCCCTGCTCCTTTATCCAACAGGTGGTTTGACTGGTACGAGGCTGCAAGAACTTCTGAACAAAGAAGGCTTAGGCCACCACCCGTTCCCCATTGAAGGACTGAACCGAGAGAACTTGATCATTTTGGAGGAATCGACTGGCCAGCAGTATCGTTTCGGGATGCCGGGTCCACAGCTTCAAAAAAAAGAGTGGGAGTCGTTTATTCAGGAACTGGTGTCCATGGAACCTCCCCCTGATTATGTGGTGGCCAGCGGCAGCTTGCCGCCAGGTGTGCCCCCAGACTTTTATGCTCGCGTTGCGCGGGTCGGTAAAAAAAGGGGTGCAAGGGTGATTATCGACTCTTCGGGTGAACCTCTGGATTTAGCGCTGCAGGAAGGGGTGTTTTTAATCAAGCCCAATGTCCGGGAATTCAGAGAACTGGTCGGCGAGGAGGTCAAAGAGAAATCTCAAATCATAACCGCTGCCCGCAAAATCATCGAAAGTGGTCACGCCGAGGTAGTATTAATCTCCCTCGGCGCGGCAGGTGCCTTAGTGATTGCGGATAAGCTCGCTGAACACATCCTCCCGCCCACCGTGCCGATTATCAGCAAGGTTGGGGCCGGAGACAGCATGGTAGCTGGTATCGTTTTGAGCCTTGCGCGCGGAAACCCACTCAGGGAATCCGTCCTTTTCGGCGTGGCGGCCGGTACGGCCGCCGTCATGACCCCGGGGACAGAGCTATGTCGAAGGGAGGATACGGAGCGCTTGTATGCAGAGATGGTTTCAGGGGTCTAAAGAACAACATTGATAAACCGCGAGGAGCGACAACCATGAGATTACCGTCCCACAAAACCAAGATCGTGTGCACCATAGGACCAGCCTCTCGTTCGGAGGCCATGTTAGAGCAGCTGATGCGGCTGGGCATGAATGTGGCACGACTGAATTTCGCCCATGGCACCCATCAGGGACATCGGGAAGACATTCAGCGCATCCGAACCGTCGCCGCAAAGCTTCAACGACATTGCCTGATCATGGCGGATCTTCCTGGCCCTAAGATGCGTATCGGCGAACTCTTGGAAGAACCACTTCTGCTGGAAAAAGGGGAAGAGGCCATATTGACCGTCAAAGATATTGCGGATGCTCCCAACAAAATTCCGGTCGCCTACAAACGCCTGCCAGAAAGCGTAACCCCGGGAGACCTGATTTTTCTCAATGACGGCTTCATCCAGCTCCGGGTGGGAAAGGTGTCGGGTGATGAGGTTTTCTGCCAGACGGTTATCGGTGGTCCGCTCCTTTCCCATAAAGGACTGAGCATTCCGGGAGTAAAAATCATGGCCGAAGCGGTGTCCCAAACTGACCTCGATTTCGTAGATTTTGCCCTGCAGGAGGGGGTAGATACCTTCGGGGTTTCCTTCGCAGAAACAGCCGCCGACCTATTGAAGGTCAAGGAATTTGCACGAGAAAAAGGGCATCTTGCGTATGTAGTTGCCAAAATAGAGCGCGCCGAGGCTATTAACAATATTGATGAGATCCTCACCGCGGCAGATGCAATTATGATTGCACGCGGAGATATGGGAGTACAGATCCCTTTACAGGATGTACCGAGCGTGCAGAAAAAATTGATCCGCAAGGCAAATTTTCTGGGTCGACCGGTAATAACCGCGACTCAGATGCTGGTATCCATGACTGAAAATATTCGCCCTACACGCGCTGAGGTGTCCGATGTAGCCAACGCTATCCTAGACGGCACTGACGCGGTTATGTTGTCCGAAGAGACTGCTATCGGGCGTTATCCCGCCGAAGCGGTTGAAATGATCGGCAAGATAGCCATCTCTACCGAGCGTGAGGAAAAAGCCATCCAGGCACTGGCCGATTTGCCTGCCTACTTCCACGCGGAAGCAAGCTCCGGCAATGCCAGCGTAGAAGACGTTGTCACGCTAAATGCAGTTGAATCAGCCGATGCCTTAAATGTGCGTTACATCCTGACCCGTACGCAAGGCAGAGCCGCGCCATGTCTGATTTCTCGCTTTAGACCAGATAGCTGGATACTGTCCCATGGTGGCGATGAAAAAACGAACAATCTCCTGTCTCTCTCCTATGGGGTTCATCCGCTTAGTCTCGATAATGCTGAAAGCAGCATAGTAGACAAGACCGCTACGTGGCTGGTCGCCACCGGCATGGTTGCAAAAGATGAAAAACTGATCTGGGTCGAGGATGAAGCGTCTGCTGACAGACTCGAAACCTTGTCGATAAAAATTATCAAAGCCTGATAGTTGCCGAACACAGCTCTTGCGACAACATCAGAGCCTTTAAGTGGAGATAAGCAGTAGTGAAGTGGCATAAAACATATTTTGGGTACGTATCCAGACCTTGACCGGGTGCTCTACGGTGCCTTCGTAGCGCGCCCGCCAGATTTGCCTACGGTGGCGATTTATGCTGGAACACCATCCTCTATGCAGCGCTAGGGGTGGTAAAACTGCACGTAAACCTCACTAATTCAAATGGCGTTACGCGCGCCGCAAAATGACGGAAAGAAGACCATGACCAAACAACGGATGAATTGGTTACTCAGAGCCGTGGGAGTGTTAATTCTCGCTGTGCTGGGTGTTGTTGCGTGGCAGAAATATATCGAGAAAGACAATCTCGAAGGTTTTGCGAGCGCCAATGGTCGCATCGAGGCGGTGGAGATAGACATTGCGACCAAAACTGCCGGCAGGGTGAAAGAAATTTTGGCGCGCGAAGGTGACTTTGTCAAAGCTGGAGAAGTGCTGGCGTTGATGGATACCGAGGTCCTTGAGGCGCAACAGCGGCAGGCGGAAGCGCAATTACAACAGGCACTAAGTGCGGTTGAGACCGCGCGCAGCCGCCTAACCCAGCGCAAAAGCGAAAAAACTGCAGCTACGGCTGTGGTTGGGCAGCGCGAGGCCGAACTCGGCGTTGCCCAAAAACGTGCGGGTCGCTCGGTAATCCTTGCTTCCAAAGGTGCGACTTCGCAGCAGGAAGCCGACGATGACTGTGCTCGCGTTCAAGGCAACGCAGCCGCCGTCAGCGCGGCCCGTGCTCAACTTGCTGCCGCCGACGCGGCTATCGCAACGGCATACTCCGAGATTGAGCAAGCGCAATCAGCCGTCGAGGCTGTACGCGCAACCGTCGAGCGAATTACGGCGGATATTAAAGATGGTACCCTCAAGTCTCCCCGTGATGGGCGGGTGCAGTATCGCATCGCGCAGCCCGGAGAAGTGATTGGAGCCGGCGGCCGAGTACTTAATCTGGTCGATTTAAGCGACGTCTATATGACCTTTTTCCTACCGACGGCTGCCGCAGGGCGGGTCGCCCTCGGTACTGAGGTGCGGCTGGTACTCGATGCCGCGCCTGAATATGTGATTCCAGCACAGGCGTCGTTCGTTGCTGATGTGGCTCAGTTCACCCCCAAAACCGTGGAAACCGCCAGCGAACGTGAAAAATTAATGTTTCGCGTTCGAGCACAAATTCCCGTCGATCTCCTTAAAAAACATATTCTACAGGTTAAAACCGGCCTACCTGGCATGGCCTATATTCGCTTGGATCCCACGGTGCAGTGGCCACCCCATCTGCAAATCAAGGGACCAGCATGAGTGGACTTGGCTCTACAGTCACCACTGCACCGCCTGTGACACCGCGCATGACAGCACCCGTAGCACGCTTGCAAGATGTCAGTCTAAGCTATGGTAAGACCTTGGCGCTTGATGAACTGAGCCTCGATGTTCCTGCCGGCTGCATGGTTGGACTGATCGGTCCGGACGGGGTCGGCAAGTCCAGCTTGATGGCGCTGGTGTCAGGCGCCCGCGCGGTGCAGTCAGGCCAGGTGGAAGTGTTGGGTGGCGATATGGGGAACAAGCGCCATCGCAACGAAGTCGGCCCGCACATCGCCTATATGCCTCAGGGCCTTGGAAAAAACCTCTATCCTACCCTGTCTATTGAGGAGAATCTGCAATTCTTCGGGCGTCTATTTGGACATAGTGCCGCCGAACGGCGTCAGCGTATAGACGAGCTAACCACCGCCACTGGCCTTGATTCTTTTCTTGAGCGTCCGGCGGGCAAACTCTCGGGCGGCATGAAACAGAAACTGGGCTTGTGCTGCGCGCTGATCCACGACCCGGACCTACTGATTCTCGATGAACCCACCACCGGCGTCGATCCACTGGCACGCAGCCAATTCTGGGATCTGATCGCGCATATCCGCAGTGAACGCAATGGCATGAGTGTGATCGTCGCTACTGCCTATATGGATGAAGCCGAGCGTTTTGACTGGTTGGTAGCGATGGATGCAGGCCGTATTCTGGCTACCGGTACGCCGCACGAACTACGCGAACGGACTAACACCACAGCGCTGGAAGCGGCTTTTATTGCCCTGCTGCCGGAAGAAAAAAAACGCGAGCACCAAACCGTTGTGGTTCCGCCTCTTGCCGATGACGAAAACGGTGAAATCGCCATTGAAGCCCAAGACCTGACCAAGCGCTTTGGTATCTTCACCGCCGTGGACCATGTCAGTTTCCGCATCCGCCGCGGCGAGATTTTCGGCTTCCTTGGCTCTAACGGATGTGGTAAATCCACCACCATGAAGATGCTTACCGGCCTGCTGCCCGCAAGTGAGGGCCGAGCCTGGCTGTTTGGACGCGAGGTGAACCCGCACGACATGGACACGCGTCGGCGCGTTGGCTACATGTCGCAGGCATTTTCTCTATACACCGAGCTTAGCGTGCAGCAAAACCTGGTGCTGCATGCACGTCTCTTCTCCGTAGCCGAGAAAGATATTCCAGCGCGTGTCGCAGCAATGGTGTCCCGTTTCGGTCTCGGCAACGTGCTCGACGCTCTGCCGAGCAACCTACCCCTTGGCATCCGTCAACGCCTGTCGCTCGCGGTGGCAATGGTGCACAAGCCGGAACTTTTAATTCTCGATGAACCGACCTCGGGTGTTGACCCCATCGCCCGCGACAATTTCTGGCAGATGATGATCGATCTGGCACGCAAGGATCGGGTCACGATCTTCATCTCGACCCACTTCATGAATGAAGCCGAACGCTGCGATCGCATCTCCCTAATGCATGCCGGAAAGGTACTGGTCAGCGACGTCCCTGCCGAACTAGTGAAAAAACGCGGCGCCGCAACCTTGGAAGAAGCCTTCATCGGTTACTTGATGGATGCAGACGGGCAGGTGATAACACCCGTAGATGCACCAGTTCTCCAGACTGCCGTTGCGCCTGAGACGCCGTCGTCTGCACCACGCCGTCAGCGTTTCAGTGTGTCACGCGCATTCAGCTATACCCTCCGCGAGACGCTTGAGCTGCAGCGCGACCCGGTGCGAGGAACCTTGGCACTGCTCGGCAGCATCATGCTGATGCTCATCATGGGCTACGGGATCAGTTTGGACGTGGAAGATTTGCGCTTCGCCGTGCTTGACCAGGACCAGACCACGCTGAGTCAAAACTATGTACTAAATCTGGCAGGTTCTCGCTATTTCATCGAGCGCGCACCCCTCAACAGCTACGCTGAGCTCGATCGGCGCATGCGCAGCGGTGAACTATCTCTCGCTATCGAGATTCCATCTGGCTTTGCCCGTGACGTAAAGCGCGGCACCCCAGTCCAAATTGGGGCGTGGATTGATGGGGCCATGCCCTCTCGTGCCGAAAACATAAAAGGTTACGTGCAAGGGATGCATCAGGGCTGGCTAATTGATGTAGCGCGGCACCAGCTAGGCCAAGATATCTCCGCCGCCGCTACCATCGAGACACGCTTTCGCTATAATCCAGACGTGAAGAGTCTACCGGCAATGGTACCAGCGGTGATCCCGATTCTGCTTCTGATGATTCCGGCCATGCTGACCGCTCTATCGGTGGTACGCGAAAAGGAGCTGGGTTCCATCATTAACCTTTACGTCACTCCGGTCACGCGAAGTGAGTTCCTGCTTGGCAAACAGCTGCCATACGTCATCTTGGCAATGGTAAATTTCCTTCTGATGACACTGCTGGCGATCACCCTATTCGGGGTGCCGGTAAAGGGTAGCTTCGCAACGCTGTCCCTAGCTGCTTTTATCTTTGTCCTCTTCTCTACCGGCTTCGGCTTATTTGCCTCCACCTTTACCCGCAGCCAGATCGCCGCGATGTTTGTCGCCATGATCGGCACCTTGATCCCGGCTATTCAATTTGCCGGCCTACTTAATCCGGTCTCATCGCTGGAGGGGGTTGGAAGGCTGATTGGGCAGATATACCCTGCCACATACTTTTTGACCATCAGCCGCGGAGTGTTTGGGAAAGCGCTGACTCTATCCGATCTGCACGCCTCGTTCGGGCCGATGCTGCTTTCGGTCCCAGTGATTATCGTGGTATCGATCATCTTACTGAAAAAACAGGAGGCCTGAGCATGAGCCATGTCTCCATGAGCCATATCTCCAATATCTACCGCTTAGGGGTGAAGGAACTGTGGAGCCTGATCCGCGATCCGACGATGCTGATTCTGATCATCTACAGCTTCACGGCCGCGATTTACATTGCAGCCACCGCAATGCCGGATTCACTGCACAAGGCGGCGATTGCAATCGTAGATGAAGATCAGTCACCACTATCCCAGCGCATTGTTTCGGCCTTTTATCCCCCGCACTTCAACACCCCGAGTATGATCTCGCTGGCTGAGGTCGACCCGGGCATGGATGCAGGTCGGTTCACCTTTGCGCTTGATATCCCTCCAAACTTTCAACGCGATGTGCTGGCCGGACGCAGCCCTTCGATCCAGCTCAATGTCGATGCCACCAGGATGACTCAGGCGTTTACCGGCAACGGCTATATTCAGCAAATAGCCCTCGACGAAGTCAACACCTTCGTCCTACGTTACCGCAACACCGCCCCGCCCCCTATAGATCTTGCGCTGCGTGCCCGCTTCAATCCGGCCCTTACGCCAGCTTGGTTTGGTTCGCTGATGGAGATCATCAACCAAGTCACCATGTTATCGATTATCCTTGCTGGCGCTGCGCTCATCCGCGAACGCGAACACGGCACCATCGAACATCTGTTAGTAATGCCGGTGACCCCCGGTGAGATCATGCTTTCCAAGGTTTGGTCCATGGGCTTGGTGGTCCTGCTGGCGACGGCGATTTCACTGGCTGTAATTGTGCAGGGTGCGCTGCGGGTGCCCATCGAAGGCTCAGTGATGCTGTTCTTATTCTGCGCGGCTTTGCACCTATTCGCGACCACCTCAATTGGCATCTTCTTAGCTACTCTGGCACGTTCAATGCCGCAATTCGGCCTTTTGATGGTGCTGACGTTGATACCGCTGCAAATGCTGTCGGGGGGCACGACGCCGCGCGAAAGTATGCCGGTATTCGTCCAAACGGTAATGCTAGCCGCACCCACTACCCACTTCGTAGCATCAGCCCAGGCGATTCTCTACCGTGGGGCCGGTCTAGAGGTGGTATGGCCGCGGTTCCTCGCCCTCATTGCAATCGGCTCGGTGTTCTTCATCGTCGCTTTG
Source organism: Desulfuromonas sp. (assembly GCA_028685815.1). Taxonomy (GTDB): domain Bacteria; phylum Desulfobacterota; class Desulfuromonadia; order Desulfuromonadales; family Desulfuromonadaceae; genus JAIVHC01. The sequence continues at coordinate 518 of JAQUDG010000075.1, read as the reverse complement.
GCTCGCTTTCGCAAAACCATAGGAACGATGGCATGAAAAAATCCAACCTCGAAAAAGACACCAATTGGTAGGTAACATAAATCCCCCAGCAAAACTGGGGAATTTATGCATGTTGCTCTTGCAGCAGAATGTTCTCAACAGCGGCGTGGGTAAGCTTGGAGAGTAAGTACGGATCAGTGTGCCTAGCCAATGGCCCTTCCGTTTCGCATCCAGCTATTTTTTATTTTTAACGATCGCCGCTCTCATCTTGAGATATTCTTTTTCAGTAATGATTTTCTGGTCATAAGCTTTTTGAAGATCAATCAGTTCTTGCCCTTGGGTTGTGGTAATGGCACTCACTTTAGCGCCTCCACCTCCACAACCAGCTAAAGACACACACAGAAGAAGTCCTGCCAATAAAATGAGTAGTTTCTTGATCGAAGGTCTCACCATGTACTCCTTTTTCTAAATATTGAAAGATGTGCATCGAAAGATATGCGCCAAAATTCCATCATACCCAAACAAAAAAATATAACCCT
>JAQUDG010000165.1 GCA_028685815.1 Desulfuromonas sp. | reverse complement strand
CTCTTCCGATCTTCATGGTGCCGAGGATTGCAACGGCCTCAACCCGGCTTACCAGGGGAGAACTAACCTTTTTATCGATTATTTTGCCCAGAAACTCAGCCTTTACTTCAGCTGCGGGGTCAACACCCGGAGAGATGCGCTCGGTGAACAGCTGCATGAGGAAATCCTCTTTACCTGCAGGCGGATTCTGCAGCAAACTGCACAATGACTTGGTCTGCTCCGGATTCAACGGCAGCGCGGGGATTCCCTGTGCGTTTCTCTCTTCTTGGTGTTGCAGATAAGATTCGATCATAAACTTATTCTCCTTCATGGGTTGCGGTCTTAACAAGACGACACCAGCTTCAGAACTGGGTAAGTACATATACTTTGTTTGCATCCGAGCTTACGTACCGAAATGCATCCACAGTGAAGCCGAGCCTACATTAAAAGCATGCTTAATTTTCACTTAATCCGTACACTGTATACAATTTATGGCGTAAATGTCAACATAGAACTACGTTCTTCGCCACTGCATTTCACCCCTTGGCGACAGGACAATACCGCGTATGCAACCGACAAGTTACTATGTGGAAACCCTCTATTTTTTAAGCTCAAGTTCTTCCCAGCGCGCATAGCTGTGCTCCAGAAGCACATCAATCTCATTGAACTCTTGTCCAGCTTGGGCAATTTCACCACTTTCGGCTGTAGCTGAGTTGCTAAGCAGCTGGGTTAGGCGCTCTTTTTCCTGCTCTAGCTCGTCTATTTTCCCCTCAAGGGCTTCGAGCTCATGTTTTTCCTTATAGCTAAGCCCTTTTTTCTGCGCTCTCTCCCCTTTTGCCTTGGGCGCGTCCTCGAGATTTTTCCGCCCATGCGGGTGTTTTACCCCGCCCTGATCTTCGGGAGTGGCGCTCGCCTGTCCGAGTTGTTTCTGGATAAGCATATCGCTGAAATTACCGGCATACTCAACCACGGTCTTGTCTTCAAAATTCAAGACAGAGGTCGCGACACGGTCGAGGAGGTAGCGATCATGAGTAACCAGCAGCACACAGCCGGAATAATCTACCAAGGCCTGCTCCAGCACCTGCAATGTGGGGATATCGAGATCGTTGGTAGGCTCATCCAGAATCAGAAGATTGGCTCCCTGCAACATCAATAGCGCCAGGAGCAGGCGCGCACGCTCCCCTCCAGACAGCACCGAAACCAGTTTGCGCTGCTCAAACGAGCTGAACAAAAAATCTTCGAGATAACCGCTTTTATGCTGCTTTTTTCCATTGACCTCAACCCACTGCCCTGGACCAAGCACTTCGGCTACTTTAAGTTCAGGGTCGAGGCCGCTGCGCTGCTGATCGATATAGCCAATGCGGGTCCTGCGCCCAAGGACAACTTCGCCCGCGGCGGGGATGCGCTGCCCCATGATGGTTTTCAGCAACGTGGATTTGCCACATCCGTTGGGGCCCAGGATTCCGACACGTTGACCGGTACGCATAATAAACGAAATGTTTTCCGCCAAGATGGTGGTGTCGGCTTTAAGGGTCAGCTCTTTGAGCTCAAGAATGACTCCGCCTGTTTCTGCTGCGGGGGAAAACTCTAGAGTCACATCGCGCTGACGCGACGTATCTACGCGTTCCCGCAGATCCATTACCCGATCTTTGCGCGCTTTCTGCTTGGTACTCCTGGCTTTGGCGCCGCGCTTCAGCCAAGCTTCCTCGCGGCGCAGAACATTGAGGATTCTGCTCTGCTGTGACTCTTTATGCTCCAACTGTAGTTGCTTCTGCGCCAGATATTGCGTGTAGTTACCGGTGTAGGTATACAGCTGTGCATCCTCAACCTCGAACATCCGCCCTACCACTCGATCGAGAAAGTAACGATCATGGGTAACCAGAATCAAGGCTCCTGGATACTCGAGAAGTTATTCCTCGAGCCACTGAACCGTCTGTGCATCCAGATGGTTGGTGGGCTCATCCAGCAGGAGAAGATCGGGGCGTGCCAGCAAAACCTGCGCTAGCGCCACCCGTTTCCGTTCGCCGCCGGACAAATCGTGCGCACGCGCATCCAGCTGTCTGATATCGAGCTTGTGGCATAGACTCTCGATGCGGTGCTCAACCTCCCAGGCACCATGCAGATCAAACCAGCCTTGCAACTCCTGCTGCTCCAGCAACAGCTGCTCCGTTCTGGCGGCGTCGGCATGTTCAAGCTCTGCCCCGATATGGGCAAAACGTTGCTGGCGTGCGTACACCTCCTCCAGCGGTTGGCGCAGCAGTTCATGTACCGTCAGGTTGCACGCAAAATCAGCCTCCTGCGCTAGATATTTAACCTGTGCGCCTTTGGCGTAATTGATATATCCAGCATCGGACTCCTCGATCCCGGCTATAATTTTAAGCAGAGTAGATTTGCCGCAGCCATTGCGCCCTATGAGACCAACCTTCTCCCCCTCTCCCACGGTAAAGCTAATATCCTCTAGCAGATGCAACGCAGCGTAATGTTTCTGAATGGAGAATATATCTACAATATTCACAAATATGTCCTTATTTACCAAAAATGAAGAGCTAAGGTTATGTTATGCGCATAAACTACACAGACCTAAACAGTTGACCTTTGTTCAAAATCCAACCTAGAATCTGGGGTCAGCGGTTGATATACTCAGGCAATATCTTAAAATCAGACAGCATCGGATTATGCATGCCAAAGCGTTTAAAAACAACTATAGGACACAAAATCACCACCCTGGTGATGGCCACCAGCACAGTAATATTACTAATGTATCTTGTCAGCGCCGTGTTGATTCAAACCGTCCATTTCCATACCACTATCAATGACAAACTCCTTACCATAGCCCATGTTATCGGACTCAATAGCAAGGAAGCTCTGAGTTTCAACAAAAAATGGGAAACCCAGAAAATTCTCAAAACCCTCGCTGCAGAGCCCACCATTGGGGTCGCATCTGTCTTTAATAGAAACAATGAGGTGATCGCCCACTATCTGAACAGTAACCAGGCAAGCTTTGCGCAGGAACTGCAAATCCCAGGGTTTCGCCACGATCTGCTGATAGAGGCGGTAAACACAGGGGAAGACATCTCGCACCAAAGCTTCTCGCACAACACCGTTTACTCCCCAATCACCTACGCCGGAGAGCAC
>JAQUDG010000164.1 GCA_028685815.1 Desulfuromonas sp. | reverse complement strand
AAGCACTGCTGCAGAACCTCTTGTTGTTCATCATAGCTGCCATGCTTATTCTGGGCGCAGCCCTGATTCTGGCATACCTGCTTGCCACCCGCTTACAAAAACAGATAACTGCCCCTCTACATAGCCTGACCAGCCACATGAGTAAAATTACCCAAGAGAAAAAATACACCTCACAAACAAAGATGTCCGCAACCCGGATCCTGGAAATAGATATGTTGATCGATAATTTCACCACCATGGTAAACCAGATCTACGCCCACGAGCAGGCATTACGAAACTACAATAACGACCTTGAGGATCAGGTTAAAGAACGGACCCACGCCCTTAAAAACAGCAACTTAAGGCTTGAGCAAAGCGTCTCGGACCTGCGCCAAGCCAGAGAGCAAGCCCTCATGGCCAGTGAAGCTAAATCACGTTTTCTGGCAAATATCAGCCATGAAATCAGAACCCCGATGATCGGAGTGCTCGGCATGACTGAATTACTCCAAAAACATGCGCTGGCACCAGAGCAGATGGAACTCGTCAACACCATATATACCTCCGGCGAAACCCTGCTAACCCTGCTGAACGATCTGCTCGACGTTTCCAAGACCGAAGCCGGTCAGCTTGAACTCGACCTCGCCGACTTCTGTGTGCCGGAGACTGTCGACACCGCCGTCGCAGTACTGGCCCAAAGTGCCCTAAGCAAAGGCCTCGACCTTACGATATCAGTTGACCCTGACATGCCAATAAAACTCTATGGGGATGCGGTGCGATTACGCCAAATCGTCCTTAATCTGCTATCAAACGCGATCAAATTTACCCATTCCGGCAGCATCACCGTAGCGCTACAGGTCGTCCATAAAACGGCGTCCCTGTGCCGTATCCGTCTTGAGGTGTGCGACACCGGCATCGGGATAAAAGCCGAGGCCAGAGACAGAGTGTTTGAAGCATTCAGGCAGGCTGATAGCTCCACTTCGCGCCAGTATGGTGGCACAGGACTGGGGTTGGCCATTGTCAAGCAACTGTGTGAGCTGATGCAGGGCAATGTACATATTGCAGACAACAAGCCCCACGGGACGGTTTTTTCCCTAGAAATACCGTTCATGACCACCGCTACCACAACAACCCTGCGGGAGCACTGGCTCAACAGCGGAGCAAACCTGCACACCCTCACAGCAATTCTGATTCTCAGCTCCAACCCGGCACGGGTTAAGCTTTTAGCCAACCTCTTCAGAGCGTATGAACTCAGCCCCGAAATATTTGACCAGGCCGAAGAGCTAAGAAGGTTCTTAGCAGAAAACCTCGCGCACATGCGGGGACAGGTGCTGATATGTCTGGACCACGCAATACACACAGATTGCATTCAGTTGGCGCAGGAGTTGAAATCCACCTCATCTTCTGCGCATGCAACCCTGTCTATTGCCTACATAGCCCCCAACACACATGCTCTGCAAGGGGAAGAATCCACGCTCCATGGCGTGGATATATTTATACCCAAACCTTTTAAGGCTCTGAACCTAAGCACTCAGATAGCAGCAGTCCTGGCACAAAGGGGCAATGTAGTGTACCCAGTGCCACCGCCACAAAACATTCCCTCATTACCCGCTCCTTTAATATCAGGATTAAACCCTGATGAAAAACAGGGAGTAAACAGCTCCACCAGTGCCAAGCCAAGCGCAAAGCATATCCTTCTCGCTGAAGATAATAGCACCAACCAGAAACTGATACGCCTAGTCCTAGAACAGGCCGGGTACTCCCTCTGCTGTGCCAACAACGGACTTGAAGCACTGGAACTAGTCGACACAGAACGGTTTGACCTCATCCTGATGGATTGCCAGATGCCGCAAATGGATGGATACACTGCGACCCGCGAATTGCGGCGGCGCGGGCTCACCCTCCCGATTATAGCTCTGACCGCACACACATACAGCGCAAATACCCAACTGTGGGGTGAAGCAGGGATGGATGCCTACCTATCCAAACCCTTTAAACATCAGCAACTTCTGGATCTCGTGACACAGTTTCTGGAGAAATCCACGGATAACCCCAGCGCATGAAAATACCTCGTATAAAAGCTCTCCTTCCCGCCTATATCGGGCTGGGAACATGCTATCTACTGGTGCTGTGCGGGTTACTTCTGCTGCTCCATTCGCAGCAGCAAAGACGCCCACAAGTCGAGTCCTTCGAGGCTAATTGTGCCGCCAATACTTTTGTGGTGCGGGGGAAGAATCTGCCCCAAAACACCCGAATTACGCTTGTCCGCGATGATGAGCGCTGCAGCGCGGTGATAGCCACAAAATTCATGTGGGGACGGGTATTTGATGTAAAGATCGCCGCGCGAACGAATGATACGCTCGCTTGGGCTCTGTGCAACAATATCGGCCTAGTAGCGCTAGATATCAGCAATCCTGAGCAGCCAGAGATCATCCACACTGTCCACATCGACAAATTTTTATGGAATCTTGACATCCAAGGGGATAAGGCCTACATCGCCTGCGGCAAGGAGGGGATCGTTATCTGTGACATCTCCTCGTTAACCGAAGCCAGAGTCGTAACCCATATCCCCCTGCAGTACACCGCAATCGACCTCAGTGTCGGCCCGGAGGCTCTCTATGTCTGCCACGGTAAAAACGGCATTAGTGTAATCAACCCCTCCTCCGGAGAGATCATCGAACATCTAGAACTGCCAGGCACTACGCTGAACCTTGCCTACCGCGACGCAAAGCTGTTTGTCCTCGGACACAAAGGCACAAGAGGCTTTGTGCATATTTATGCTGTTGGCGATAAATCAGAAGTTCAATTGCACGATATCCTAGAATTTGAAGGAATACCCCGCGATTATCTCTTCTGGGATGACAGCTTATATTTGGCAAACTCGAGTGGCGGAGTTGGTATCCTAAAAACAGCTCCAGATGGTTCCATCAAGTTCAAGGGGAGCATTCACACCCCTTTCAGAAGCAACAGGCTTGAGCGCTATGGCGACAAACTCGGAGTTTTTGGCAAAAATGGGGATATAGCAATCTACACCCTCGGAGCTAATGACACCTTCGAGCTAGAGTCGCACCTTAACACCTGTAGCAAAATATTCAGCACCACTATTTTCGGAGATTACGTGATCATCGGCGCCAACGAAAAAGGGATCT
>JAQUDG010000074.1 GCA_028685815.1 Desulfuromonas sp. | reverse complement strand
GGTTGATGCCCAGAAAACTGTGCTCATGCGCCGCTGCACTCATGGCATCCATGGCGATACATAGATTGCCATCGGTGCTGTTTTTAAATCCAACCGGAAATGACAGCCCGCTTGACATCTCCCGGTGGGGTTGGGACTCAGTGCTCCGTGCCCCGATGGCACCCCAGCCGATGAGGTCGGCATAATACTGCGGTGTTATGGTGTCGAGCATTTCGGTAGCGATGGGCAGGCCCAGATCGGTAATAGCGCAGAACAACTGCCGCGCCACCCCAAGTCCTTTGGATATTTGATGGGTGCCGTTGAGGTCCGGATCATTGATTAAGCCTTTCCAGCCGACCGTGGTTCGCGGTTTTTCAAAGTAAACCCGCATAACCAGCAACAGTTTATCTTTTAGCTCACTGCTCAACTTTGCCAGGCGCCGGGCGTAATCCAGTGCGCCGGTGGGATCGTGGATGGAACACGGGCCAACTACCAGCATCAGACGTTTGTCGCGGTTGGTGAGGATATCGATAATCTGCTGTCTGGATTTAGCTACAAATTCTGAAGACGCCTCCGATTGGGGAAATACCTGCTTTAGCTCCGCAGGAGCGACTACCTCGGTGAATCCTTTTATATTAAGATTATTGGTACGGTACATGTTGGGTTTGTCCTCCCTGTGGAAGCATTATTCAAGGCTTAAATAGCGTATGTTTTGCTTGCTTGATTTAGTTCAGGTTTTGTTCGCTGCCATGATGCAACGCGTATAGTTTCCGCGAGCGTACACATTACTCCTTCCCCTAGAGGATGTCAAAAGGCGCTGCGCGCTTGATGTCGATTGTTCAGCACGGCAACTATTTGTTTAACCCGTCTTTGCCCTTGTTGCAACCCTATGTACTTTGTTACCATTGATGTTAAGTAGCTAGCTGATATTGCCCTTCACTATTAAACTCAATGCAGAGGAAGACATATTCATGCGTCAATTTATAATGGCTGTAGCTGGTCTGATCGATCTGGCCTTCAGCCTCTACATTATTATTCTCGTAGCACGGGCTGTTATCTCCTGGGTCAACCCCGATCCGTATAATCCCATCGTCAGATTTCTGCACCGCGCTACCGATCCCGTTTTGTATCGTATTCAGCGCATTGTTCCGCTGCAGTTCGGCGGAATGGATTTTTCTCCACTGGTACTTCTCTTAGCATTGTCCGTTGCGCAGCGTTTTGTACAGGCGACTCTGGTCTCGCTCGCGTATAGCTTTTAACGTCAGGGTGGAAGGCATGGACGCTGATAGTTTGCGCTGTTGCGTTAGGCAGGGAGATGCCGACACTCTTATCTCGGTACTTGTGCAACCGCGAGCCAGCAAAAACGCTCTTTGCGGCTTGCAGGGGGAGGAGCTCAAGGTACGTCTTACGTCGCCACCGGTTGATGGCGCTGCTAATAAGATGTGCTGCGCCTATTTTGCCCGCCTGCTTGGGTGCGCTAAAAGTAACGTCAGTATCGAGCGTGGACATAGTAGTCGACATAAACAGATTCGCGTTGCTGCGTGTACGGCGGCAGAGGTGCGGAAGGTGTTGCACAATCAGCTGACTTGAGTACAATGCTGTATCCGTTGAATTGGCCGCCGAACCTAGCGGGCTATTCCGGGTTTGAATATGCTATTTCAAAAGATACTTTTTGTCTGATGTTGCTCCGTGGGGGAGGGACGGCAGCAAAACGTGTGGCTTCAGATCAGGATCTAAAGGAGATTTTATGCAGCCCTTTGTGTTTTACAATCCGACAAAAATAGATTTTGGTGCCGGTAAGGTGAAGAATGTCGGAAAGACAACCGCAAAGTTTGGTAAAAAGGCCCTGCTCGTCTATGGCCAGAATAGCCTGAAAAATAGCGGTATTTTTACGCGTATAACCTCCTCACTGCAGCATGCTGGGGTTGAATGGGTTGAGTTTGGTGGAGTTAAATCCAATCCGGTTTTGAGCCACACCTACGCAGGGATTGAGCTGGCCAAGAAAGAAAACGTTGACGTTATTCTGGCGGCGGGGGGCGGCAGTGTGCTGGATGAGGCAAAGGCCATTGCGGCCGGCGCCATGACTGACGGGGATGTGTGGGATTTCTTTATCGATAAGGCCAAAGTTAAGCGTGCATTGCCCCTGGTTACCGTCCTCACTCTGGCGGCTACCGGCTCCGAAATGAACTCTGGCGGGGTGGTGACCAATGAGAAAACCCAGCAGAAGTTTAATATCAATGGGGCCGCGCTGTTTCCAAAGGTTTCAATCCTCGATCCAGAACTTACCTACACCGTACCGTCCGATTACACCGCCTACGCGGGGGTAGATGCCATATCCCACCTCATTGAGGGATATTTCACCAGTACCGATACAGAAACTCCACTGCAGGATCGTTTTGTCGAAGGTACGGTTAAAGTGATCATGGGTGCAACGGAGCGGCTACTGCGCCAAGGTGATGACCCAGAAGCGCGCGCGAACTTGATGTGGGCTTCAACCCTGTCGCTCAACGGCCTTTCCACTGCAGGGATCGGTCCCTACGGCATGCCCAACCATATGATCGCGCACTCCCTGAGCGCCATGTACGACATCGCCCACGGAGCCACCCTCTCCATCGTAATTCCGGCTTGGATGGCGTATCAGGCGGAGCGGGATCCAGGTAAGTACGCCCGCTTTGCGAACCGTGTGTTCCGTTGCAGTGGCGGCAGCATGGAAGAGCGAGGCCTGTACGCTAGCGAAGCCATGAAGGAGTGGTTTCGCAAAATAGGTGCGCCTATCGATCTGAGCGAAGGGAATATCCCCGTCGCGGATATTCCGGCCATTGCTGAAAATGCCATGATGCTGGCCCAGAAGTGGGAGCTGACCGACTACACCAAAGAGGTGATAGTCGATATTCTCGAGCGTTGTTACTAAAACGCTGCTGCGTGTAGATATGAAGATTGTCTCCTTTAATGTAAACGGCATCCGCGCGCGCCAACATCAGCTAGCACAGTTGATTGAGGTGCATGCGCCCGATATTATCGCCCTGCAAGAAACCAAGGTGGACGACAGCCAGTTTCCTTGTGCGGATATCGAAGCGCTTGGCTACCATGTTCACTACTACGGTCAAAAGGGTCACTACGGCGTGGCTCTTATGTCGCGCCAGGAACCGCTGGAAGTTCAATATGGGTTTAGTAACGCCGAGCCCGATGCCCAGCGACGTCTTATTTACGCTAAATATGCCACTGTAGATGGAAAGCCCTTGACTGTGATTAATGGGTATTTCCCTCAGGGCGAGTCGCGCGATCATCCACTGAAATTTCCCGCAAAACAAAAATTCTATGCCGACCTAACCCAGATGCTTGCTCGCGACTTGGATCCCGCTGCGCTGCTTGCTGTAGTAGGGGATATGAATGTAGCCCCTGCTAATGTCGATGTAGGTATAGGCGAGGACAATGCAAAACGCTGGCTGCGGCAGGGTAAGTGTTGTTTTTTGCCCGAAGAGCGCGAATGGCTCGCTGCCCTTATGGATAAAAACTTATACGATACCTACCGCAGTTGCCATCCCGAAGTTGCTGCGGTTGACTCTAATGAAGCTGGGCGCTACAGCTGGTTTGACTATCGCAGCCGTGGTTTCGAGCGTGAACCTAGGCGCGGTCTGCGCATCGATCTTATCCTGGCGAGCTCGGATCTGCATGCGCGTTGCACTGCCGCTGGCATCGATTATACGATTCGCGGCATGGAGCGACCTTCGGACCATTGTCCAATTTGGGCCGATTTTGCGCTATAGGCGTCACGCTCATGCATCTCTAAATGGCATAAAAGGTTATAAATAAAGCCCTTATGGAGTTCCTGGTGGGGCTTGTGGTTTTCTCATGTCCCGTCGCTTCTAATCTTTACATCCCAATAGGGCAATAAAATCAGATTAGAGAGCAGTTTTTTTACGGAATTACTTTTATTTTATTACATGCTGTGATATTTATTCACAGGACTCGAAAGACCATTCTATCCAAGTATCTATTTTGGTAGAAATTTAAGCCCTAGGGAGAAGGCCTTGTACAGAGTGAATAAAGCCGCGCAACATCCTAGATCAACTCTGGCACCGTTACTCTTTACTTGGCTTCCATAGTCCACTGTTTTTCCAACCGGAAAAACTGTTCTTTTTTCATGTACGTTGAAAGGAGGCCACTTTTTTTAGGTTCTGGTAGTACAAAGTAGTTTATCGTTTGGTTCACCGTTTGGTTAACTTTTAATGGAGGTCGTATGAAACACCACTGCAAGTACGTAAGTAAGCGCCTGGCGCTATTGTTGATGGTTCTGTTTGTGGGCACGTTCACCCTGACCGGTTGTGGCAGCGGTGGCGGTAGCTCAGACAGTTACAGCACTCCTACACTTGGAACCACCCCCGTAGAAGGGCAAGTTAGCAGCACTGTTATCGACACTGCTACCCTTAAGGCATGGATGGATCAAGGGTTGGTGAACGCAGGTGGGTTTAAAAATGTTGTTATCCTGCAGCAGAAGGGCTACGCCGCTGGTCATATTGAAGGTGCACAGGAATGGTCCAACTCAGGAATGGTCCGCGTTGAAGGCCCTATCCTAAGTGGAAATATGGTTCTTGATGGCAAGACCATGGACGCTATGATGCAGGAGCGTGGAATCAACGCCAACAGCACTATAGTATTTATGGGTAAAAACTCTGAGCGAGTTTATTTTATGTTCCGCTACTGGGGCTTTCCCAAAAATCAGTTGAAGGTTCTCAACGGTGGCACCAAGGCATGGACAGCAGATGGGTATGCCCTCACAACAGTTAATCCTGTTGTAGCTAAGTCTGATTTCTGTATTAATGATCTGGCGAACGGTCCCGATCTGGATGCAAGAGCTTCACTCAACGAGATGATCGTAGGGCTAGAAACCGGAACAATCACTCCTTATGCGACCTATGGTGCAACCCTCGTTACATCAAAAGCAACAATTTCAGAGACTGTAGACAATTCCGGTGCGTTTGTGGCTTTCCAGGGTAGTATGAACGGCGTGATATATGATAAGAGCCTCTACCCAGCCTCTACCGGTGACATCACCGCAGGTCTTTACAATACTGTTGACGGTGTTCCTTACTACAAGAGCAAGGCCGAGATGGAAGCATACCTGTTTGGCCTTGGTGCGGATAAATCCAAAGCTATCGCTACCTTCTGCCGTGCCGGTAACCTCGCGGCTGACGGTTTCGGACCCATGGACGCAGTGCTGGATGATTGGGATATCATGCTGTATGACGGTTCTTGGAGCCAGTGGGGCAGTCTTACCGCCTTTACTGATATTGTTCCAGCCCCGTCATATGCGCTTCCTGCAGGGTACGGAGCATGGGCAACAGATGAGCTGATGTCGGAAATTGAATACAATATTAACGTACTTTTGCTCGGTTCTGATCAGAAAATCTATCAACCTAAGTACTTTTCTGCCCCTATGTCTCCATATGCTGCTGGTGCTAACAACCTAGAAGATGCAGACTACGAGTACTGGGCTGCTCCTGCTGCCGGCGGTAGTGCTCCTGGTGCTGCAGGTGGTGGCGGTGGCGGCGGTTGCTAATCTGCCGTTACAAGTCGACGCAGCATCCGTAGTGATGCAATGATTAACCAACGTAAAAGGAGATATACTGTGAAAATATCATCTAAAGTGGTAGCTGCTTGCGCAGGCCTAGTCATGCTGGCTACATCAGCCTTTGCCGGCCCAGTGTGGACATTTGGTCCTGAAGATCAGGGTCTGCTCAAACTGGAATATAACGGACAGTTCCAGCTCAACCATCGTGATACCGGCTCCGGTTCTAAAGGTAATGACGATACCATGGAGTTCAACTTCCGCCGTAACCGCTTGGCTCTCATTGGACTTTATGAAGGTTTCGGTATCTACGTGCAGACCGAGTACCGTGAGGACAACAACATCACTCCATTTGATGTGTCTGACGGGGATAACTCCAGTTTTCAACTGCTGGATGCCCAGTTCCGCTTCAAATACAATGACGCGGTTCGGTTCCAAGTTGGTAAGTTCAAGCACAACATCACCCGTGAAAACCTTGAAGCATGTGAAAAACCCCTCACCTTGGATCGCTCTGTGATGATCGGTACTCCGTTTGTCGACACCCGCGATAAAGGTATCGTCATGTGGGGTAACCTGTTTGATGACATATTTCAGTACCGTCTTGATGTCATGAATGGTCGCAATGATTCCGATTCAGCCGCAAAATCGAATTTCCGTTATGGGGCGCGTGCGCACCTGACCTTCTTGGACAAAGAAACTGGCTACGGCTATCGCGGTACCTACATGGGCGCGAAAAAAGTTATTACAGTGGGTGGTTCTTACTCGTACGAGGCTGATGTTGCATACTCCAATACCGCTGCTAAAACAGGCAAGGTGGATTACAAAGCATGGTCAGTAGACCTGTTTGTTGAGTACCCAATTGAAGATATCGGTACCTTCACCGTTTCTACCGCGTATGTAGACTACGATCTTGATGATGCATACAAAGGTGCAAACCCTGATGCTGGTACTATAGGGCAAAAAGGGGAAAAGAATGGTGGTTACACCAAGGTTGGCTATATGTTGCCTAACCTGCCACTGCAGTTCTTCGGACGTATCGAGAACTGGTCTTATGCATACTGGGGTACATATGATCAGGAAGTTGATTGGCTCAGTGGTGGTATAAACTACTATCTGCGCGGTCAAAGCCTGAAGCTGACTCTTGAGTACGCTAAGGTTGACTTTGATAAGAAGACTGCAGAAACTGAAGACTTCAAAACCCTGACTGCTCAGCTGCAGGTGATTTTCTAACCTGCCGCTGACACAGATTTAGTAATACAACCACAAAGGCATCTGCGTAACCGCAGGTGCCTTTGTGGTTTCTGGGGGTATAGTTGCAATATCTCGCCAACCACAGCCCAAATGAGGTTGGTATTCAACACATTACAAATTGTCACCAACAACACAAACATAGAAGTTGATTAGAGCTAAGGTTTTGTAGCCAAAGCAATATTAGCTTCCCGGCAAATCGGTTGCCGGGGAAGCCGCTTGTCATCATGCGGACACCTTGCAGCCAATGTAGCTATTCGCCGGGGATGACGGTGAATGCGCCGCAAAACACCCCCCTGCTCGCTGCGCTCACCTTCCCCCCTATTTTATAGGGGGGATTGAGGGGGAGTGTGCCGACGGTGGATTGGTGTAGACGGTGGTGGTAGGCACGGCACACCGCACCCCTGCGTGTATGGGCGAAATATTTTTCGACCTATTGGCTGTTCATGCTACAATTCGCGCTATTATATTGCCGTCCACAAATGCGGTCTTTGTTAAATTTACAGGCAGCGGAAACCTTCTATGTCGTTTACTGTCACATTTAAAAACTGTGCTCTCAAATGCCTAAGTGTTGTCTGTGCTGGTGCTGCGGCTACACTGTTGTTGTCACTAAGTGGGTGCTTTTTTGCCGAGACTGAGAACCAGTGCGAGCGCTGTCATGTGGGGCTGGAACTGGCGTCGGAATCGCATATGGAATGTGTTGCCTGCCACGGCGGAGATGTTACCGAAACCGATATGAAGAAGGCGCACGCCGGTATGCACGGGCCGCGCAATCCATCAGCACCACAGGTGTGGGATAAAACCTGCGGTAAGTGCCATCCATATCAATTGGAACGGGTGCGTTCCAATATCATGTACACCAACACCGGTTTTATCAAAAACATACAACTTACTTGGGAAGGCGACGACGGACAGCTATATGCCACTGCGCAGGAGAAGTTATTTGATGCTGAGGGAAACCCCATCGTGCGGCCTGGGGTGGCGGAACTGAACAATCTGGCAGGGGAGTTGTATCGCAAGTATTGTGCCTTGTGTCATATTGGGGTGGAAAACCATCTTGTGTGGCGTAGTTCGCACGCCTCCGGGTGTGCCGCGTGTCATTTCCCCTTCAATGAAAACGGTACCTATCAGGGACACGATCTGAGTATGAAGGGTAAATGGCCCCATTCTGAAACCCACAGACTTGAACCACTGCCAGACAATGATGTGTGCCTGCGCTGTCATAATCGTAGCGGGCGCATTGCCTTAAGTTATCAGGGGATGAATGACGGCAACAACTCCTTGGTTCCGACGCATGATGCCATCCCCGGCCCGGAGCTGATGGGAGGGCCGCGCAATATTACCAGCATCCATGCAGATATTCATCACCAGAAGGGGATGGAGTGTATCGACTGCCACACCTCCCATGATGTTATGGGGGATGGTTATGCGTATGAAAGTATGTACACCCAGGTAGAGGTACGCTGTACTGACTGCCATGGTTCGGCTACGCAGGTTCCTCAGGTTGTGGCTCTGGAACGCGAAAATACTGAGGCCGCGCGTGAGGCACGCAATTATAAGGCTGAGCCTCCGGTGCAGACAGAACGCGTGCTTACTTCCAAGGGGCGGGCATACTCCAATGTGTTTAAAGATGACGCTGAAATTGTGGTGTTGGGCAAACGGGATGGCAAACGCCATATCAGTAAGGTTATTACCGCTACCCCTGAGCACGGAATAGTCGGGCACGAGCGCCTGAATTGCTACGCGTGCCACTCCTACGCGGTACCCCAGTGTTTCGGGTGTCACACCGAATATGACGCGCAGGAACCTTCGCAGGATTTTATCAAACAGCGCTATACGCGGGGGAAGTTTAGCGAAAAAGAGGATTATCGCGATCTGTATCCATTTGCTCTAGCGCTGGATCAGCGCGGTGAGATCTCGCCGGTGACGCCGGGCTGTCAGACCTTTCTTACCTTGAAGGATAGAAAGGGGCAGACCACTAAAGATGAATATGTCACCAAATTTAAGGGTAAAAACCAGTTACGTTTTGCGCCATTCTATTCGCATAACACCGCACAAAAGGCGGTTGGATGCAGTGAATGTCATGCTAATCCACAATTTATGGGGTTCGGGCAACATAGCATCTCGGCTGGGGATATCCGCGCCATGTTTTTGTGCGAAAAAGCGGACGATAAACCTCTGGATGGCTTCATGCAGATGCGCGCTGGTGGTATAGATTCATTTGCTGGAATTGTCCGTGAACACAGTCGCCCCTTAAATGATGCCGAAATCAGGCGCGTATTTGCCGTGAACCTGTGTTTAGTGTGTCACGACAACCCGCGTGATCCGATATATGGAGAAAAATTAGACTATGGACGTCTTAAAGAGTGTCTGCGTCTTGCTGCTGCTGGGCACGTGCTGTATCCCCCTGCCGAGCCACGCTGAAATTGAGGTCAACGGCGTACATGCCGCACTGGCTTGTGCGGATTGCCATGTTCTAGGGGAGGCAGATGGAGCATTGAGTGCGTCAGCAGGTGGCGCTCCCGGATGTAGTAAGTGCCACGCTGGTATGGAGCAGATTTTTGCCCACAGCATGGCGCAGCGGGGGGCAGAGAAGGCGTTTTGTGCCCGCAGCTACGCGCAGGCAGATCCGGAGTTTTTCTCTACCAACTGCATGGGATGTCATGTAGATAATTGCCTCAACTGCCATGGGGAGGATGGGCATGCCATCAAACGCCCAAATACGGAGGATTGTCTCCAGTGCCATAACGGATACTTTGTTGGTTGGGATTATATGGGGCGTGCTCCGCGCGACGACCACGCACGTTATCAGCGCGGTCCGCTGGCAAACGGAGAGCATTATCTCAAGATGCGTCCCGATGTGCATGCCGAAGCTGGAATGACGTGTGGGGCCTGCCACAGTATGCAGAGTTTAAGTCGTGGAGAAATGGCATCTAAGACCTGCACAGATTGCCATACCCCAGACCTGGAGGTTATAGAGCACAGTGTCAGCGCACATTTAGAACGCATGACCTGCACTGCATGTCATGCCGGATGGTCAGCGCAGGAGTATGGCACCTTCTATATCCACACCAAAAATAGTTCAAATGCTGAGATCTTCACGGTGCAGCAACCGAGTGAGAATTACCGCAAGAGTGCGTATTTAAAACGTCACGACAGCCCCATTCTGGGGGTGAATGCCGCTGGGAAAGTGAGCCCGATCCGGCCGCAGTTTATCGCGTACTATTCGGCCATGCAGGATAACAAGCCGGTAGGGGAAGAGAACCGCCTCTTGGCAGCGGAGTGGAAGGCATATACGCCACACACCATTCAGCGCGGTGGACCCATGTGCGACGCTTGTCATGCGGATGCAAGGCGCTTTGTACTGCAAGATGATGAACGCCGCATCTATCGCCCCGACCTCGATGGGTTGCAGTTGCGTGGGTTCTGGAATCAAACGGGGCAGACGGTGCGCAATGGCAGATTTTATTCTCCTGCAGAGTTTGAGCAGTTGCAGCACAAAGGACCGGATTTTACGCGGAGATATATACAAAAATGGCAACAGTTTCTACATCCAGACGCCGCTTTATCACAACCCTTGTCGGCGCAGTAGCCGGAGGTTGGTTTTTGCAGCGGTTTTTTGCCCTGCCTCCCCATCAGACACGGATGCTCCTTGAAGTACCGATTGAGCAAATGCCGGAGCGTGGTGCCCTGGTTTTTCGTGAGCAGCGTCTAGCGCTGGTGCGCGAACAAGGGCAGATTTATGCTATTCGGCTGGTGTGTACCCACCTTGGGTGTACGGTTAATGTATTGCCTCAGGGGATGAGTTGTCCGTGTCACGGCAGTGAATTCACCAGCACCGGGGTCGTGGTTAAAGGTCCTGCTACCGATCCGTTGGAGCATTTACGTTTAGAGCGGCATGGTTCGTTACTGCGTGTGTATGAAAGTGGTGTTACAGCAGGCAGTGGAGAAACGGTTTGATAAACTTGCAGAGCAGGGTGTTTGTGCTGTTTTATTTACGGAGAGAGCTTCATGCGTGATTTTATTCGCCATTTGTTCCCCCGGGTGGTGCTCAAAGACAATCTGCAGATAAGGTATACGTTTTGTCTGGGCGGTCTTGCTTTTACTATGTTTCTAGTCCTGCTTATCAGCGGCGGGCTGCTGGCCTTTTACTACATTCCCCATTCGGCGCAGGCATACCATTCGATCTTGTTTATTGAGGAAGAGGTGTTTGGTGGATACTTTCTTCACAGCTTGCATCGTATTAGTGCCAATATTTACTTGGGGCTGTTGTTTTTGCATACCTTACGTGTGATTTTAACGGGAGCGTATCGCCCCCCGCGCCAATGGAACTGGATTGTCGGGTTTCTGCTGTTATGCCTGGGTCTTTTTTCCGGCTATACCGGCTACTTGCTGCCTATGGACCAATTAGCACTATGGGCGACCCAAACTGGAATGGAGTTGGTGCAGGTTGTTCCCTTAGGTAAGGTGTTCTATGCCTTCATGGTTCCGGATGAAGTTGGCGCGCCACTGTCGCTGTTGCGCTTCTACGTTCTGCATATTGTATTTCTGCCATTGCTGACCCTGATTCTGTGTGCAATCCACTTTTATAAAATCAGACGCCAGAAAGGAGTGCTCCCTTACCTGTGAAAGAATATGTCAAAAGTTCTCCGGTGTTTTTTACCCTGATCCGCAACGCTATGGCAGGCGCTATTCTGGTTGTACTGGTGCTGGCGGCGTTGTTTCCTGCCCCCTTGTTGGAACCGGCTGACTTAGCTGATGTGCCAAATCCTTCACGGGCTGCGTGGTTTTTGATATGGACTCAGGAGGTGGTGAGTTATTCCAAATATGCCATCTACCCGATAATTTTCGTTGGGGCCGTATTTGCATATTTACCATGGCTACCTCGCACTCAACCGGCAGAGCGGGCACGCTGGTTTGCTCCAGAGCAGAGATGGATCAATGTGCTGACGCTATTGGTGTTTGCGATTATCGTCATCCTTACCGTTGTTGCGCTCTATTTCAGGGGGGAGAATTGGGCCTTCGTACCCTTTGCCTGAGTGTATTGGTGCTGGTGGCGCTATCATTCCCTGCTGTGGCGCAACAGTGCACCCGATGCCATGCTTCCCAATGTCCCGCGCCAAGCGTGCGTCTGATATGGAATGGGGAGCAGTTGAGCCAATGTGTGGAGTGTCACCGTGGAAACCTTTCAACCACACGTAAAAATTTGGCACATAGTGGTCTGGTGCAACCCCGTCACAGCTGGTATACGTATCCGCAGGGTCAAGCAGTGCAGCAGGGGGAAAAACTAACGCAGAAGTTTGCCTGTCGCCGCTGTCATGTTACCGGAGAAAAGGGCAACAATCTGGCGACAAGTCTGGATAGTATCGCCCCTGGACGCAGTAGCGTAGAGTTGGAACTGTCTGTGCGCGAACCAGCTGTATTTATGCCACTGTTTCCATTGACTGATACCGACCTGGATTTGATTTTGACGCGAATTTTGGCTGGCGGCCTGGCGGCCCCGAAGGAACAAGCTCTCATCAGCCCCTTAGTGGTGTATTTCAGTCATGCGGCAGCACAAGAAGACCCTTTTAGCCGTCATTGCGGTGGCTGTCACCGTATGTTGAGTCATAAATACGGAGGTCTTGGCACCGATGTCATTGGCCCCAACCTTTCCGGTATGGGGACACAATTCTATCCACCGACAGGGCGGGATAATAAACCCTGGAAGCGTGACGATCTGCGAGACTGGGTTAAAAATCCGCGCAAAATCAGGGCGCTGGCGACCATGCCTCCGCTATCTATCCAAGACGAAGAGTTGCGCCAGGTACTTGATATTGTCTGGCACCAAAGTGATGAGGGGGAATAATGCAATATAGGTATCGTCTAAGCAGGATCTGTACACTGGTTGTTACGCTGGCGTTTGTAGCAGGATGCAGTCATTTGCATGTGGATACTCTGGATGCGTGGACACCACAAGAAATCGATACGGTGGTGTACAGCATTGCAGACGCGCCTGCGTCAAAGGCAGACATCCTGGTGCGCGAACAAATTCGTGCCTTGGGTTGGGAGTTGGTGGACACGCGAAATCAGGCAGATTCCGTGGTTGAGTGTGAATTTGTCTACAAGGCCGACCTTAGCAGCGAGGGCAAACGGACGCGTACCCTTGAAAGTGTGCATGTGCGCATCCAGGATATACCCACGGGAGGTACCCAAGCGGTCTCGGACTATTTTTATGCGCATGGTAAGGAAGATGGGTGGGAAGAGGGGATTGCTGCTGTTTTTGCGGGTCTGAATAGCGATAAACAAGCCCAGAAATCTCAAAAATCTAAGAACTCGGTTGTTCAGGCCCCGGCACAAATAGATGCTCAGCCAACTCAGCCAACTCAGCCAACTCAGCCAACTCAGACACCTCAGCCAACTCAGCCAACTCA
>JAQUDG010000004.1 GCA_028685815.1 Desulfuromonas sp. | reverse complement strand
ATTGTATAACTTTCCGTTGCTGTGCTTAAAACCACGATGCTACTAGCATTGCAAGGCTTAGCAGAATAGTAGCTCCACTGCCGATAAATAAAAAGTTGATAAGTGGGGTTAAGGCGCGCTTTTTTTGTATCGAAATGGGGAAAATAGCTCCTAAGACTGCTCCACTCAAGGCTCCTCCGAGGTGGGCGGCATTGTCTGCACCAAGGAGCAGCCCAAAGATAAAGGCGAACACAGCCCATTTCAGCATGAAGTCGCGCTGAGCGTGGGCAAATCTGCCGCCGACGCGGTGGAAGTAGGTAACCGAGAAGCCAATTAGCCCGAACAGGGCGCCTGATGCGCCAACTACGATTATGGTCGGATGCCAGAATAATCCTAGGATTGTCGCTGCTAGGGCAGTAAACAAGTACAGAAAGGTAAACCCACCGATACCGATTTCCCGTTCCAGTTGAGGGCCAACCTGATACAGAACCATCATATTGAAGGCCAGATGAATTAGGCCGCCATGGGAGAAAGCATAAGTTACGCAGCGCCACCACTGTCCCTGATCTATCACTAGTGGCCACCATTGGGCCCCAAACTCGAGCAGTGTTTTGATGTCTGGAGTTAAGATGCTAGCCAGCCCGTGACCGCCGGTCGCCCCGCGTAGAACCAGAGCAGAAAATAGAA
This sequence comes from Desulfuromonas sp., assembly GCA_028685815.1. Classification (GTDB taxonomy): domain Bacteria; phylum Desulfobacterota; class Desulfuromonadia; order Desulfuromonadales; family Desulfuromonadaceae; genus JAIVHC01. The sequence goes on along the minus strand of JAQUDG010000004.1, from coordinate 48,635 downwards.
CCAGGTTCACCAGCAGTAGAATCTTGCTGGCGGAGATGTCAAATGGATTGTTGCCGCGTCGAAGTTGTTCCGCGCGGTGTTGCCAACGCACAATACGCCACTGCCACTTAGTACCGTTTAGGCCAATAGAGTCGAATTTTTTTTTCCAGTTCAAGCGTTTCCCCCTTCGTCCAATGTCTTGATGGTTCTACAGCAGGCGAACTATTGCAGAAAAGAGGCAAGGGGGCAAGAGGCATGTAGCTATTTGACGGGTATCTATGAGCGATTAATCCCGCCTCGATCTTGCTAAGATTTCATGTATGGTGCAATATTGGTTCAAAATATATGCAGGTTTAGGTACTAAATGATTGGATGTAAAGAAGGGCAAACCCTTTAATTGCCAATGACATGGATAAATTTTACATTATGGAGGGAAAAGAATGGCTATTGAATCATTGAATCCAACAACTGGTGAAGTGATGGAGACTTACTCGGAATGGTCAGATGCGAAGGTTGCACAGACCATTGAAGTTGTACATCAGGCTTATCTACAATGGCGCAATACTGATTTTTCTCGGCGCAAGGAGTTGATGCTTAAAGCTGCCGCCATCTTGCTCAAACGTAAGGATGAATTTGCCTTGCTCATGGCGCGCGAAATGGGCAAGCCCGTAACTGAGGGAGTCGGGGAAATTGAGAAGTGCGCTGTTGTGTGTGAGTACTACGCTGAAAATGCACAGCAAATGCTCGCGGATGAACCTCTGGAGAGTGACGCAGGTAAATCCTATGTCGCGTTTCGTCCTCAAGGGGTTGTACTGGCGGTGATGCCGTGGAATTTCCCCTTCTGGCAAGTGTTTCGCTTTGCTGCACCTACGTTGATGGCAGGAAATGCTGGAGTGCTCAAGCACGCTTCAAATGTGCCGGGATGCGCACTTGCTATAGAGAAAGTTTTTGTTGAGGCGGGCTTCCCACAAGATGTTTTTCGTACCCTAATGATCGGATCGGGAAAAGTAGACAAAGTGATAGAAAATCCGCGAATAATAGCCACTACCCTGACAGGAAGTGAGATCGCGGGAAGTAAAGTGGCCCAAAAATCGGGTGAGATGCTGAAAAAATCTGTCATGGAACTGGGTGGCAGCGACCCATTTGTGGTGTTGGAAGATGCCGATCTAGACGAAGCTGCCAAGGTCGGGGTGAAGGCTAGGTGCCTTAATTCGGGGCAGAGTTGCATTGCGGCCAAGCGTTTTATTGTTGTCGATGAAGTTTACGATAAGTTCCTAGAGAAATTCAAAGCAGGAATGCAGGCTCTGAAGATAGGTGATCCTGTAGATGAAAAAACGCAGATCGGACCGCAGGCACGTGAGGATCTGATGCTGGAATTGCACGAACAGGTGCTGGCGAGTGTAAAGCGAGGCGCCAAAGTTGAGTTGGGTGGCAAGCCTTGCGGAGAGGGTGCCTTTTATCCACCTACTATCCTTGCGGGGGTAGATAAAGGGATGCCCGCCTACAGCGAGGAATTTTTTGGTCCGGTTGCTATCTTTATCCGGGTCAAGGACGAGGTCGAGGCTCTATTCGTGGCCAACGATACTCCATTCGGGCTGGGTGGGAGTGTGTGGACTGCTGATGTTGCTAGGGGAGAAGCACTGGCGGCACGGATTCGTGCTGGGGCGGTGTTTGTCAATGGCATGGTGAAGAGCGATCCGCGTCTGCCTTTTGGCGGAGTTGGAATCTCAGGATTCGGACGCGAGCTGTCATATTATGGCATCAGGGAGTTTGTCAACGTCCAGACAGTGTGGGTCAAGTAAGCCTTTTGGGGAATTGACAGGCTACAAAAAAGCTGCCCATGGCGTTGAGCCTGGGCAGCTTTTTGCGTTTGACTTGTAGTGGCAAGGTTTGGGACTAAGAAAGCAGGCCAGGAGCGTCCAGCAGTTTTTGTCTTATGGTTTCGACTTCAGCGGCTGTATATTGTTGCTTGCATTGGCTCTGCTCGTTCGATGTCCAGCCCCACACAGTACCTGGCCAGCATGGGTCTTCATGGTAACGCGCGACTATGTGGACGTGCAATTGGCTCACCATATTGCCGATGGTTGCAGTGTTGATTTTGTCCGGCTGGTATTCGGTACGCAGAAATCGAGTGATGCCAGCTATCTGGCGCATAATGGTTTTTAACTGTTCAGGCTCCAAGTCTATCAGTTCATGCACATGGGAGTGGGGTACCAAGATGAACCATGGTCGGAACATGCGTTTATCCATGAGGAGGATATCGCTTTCAGGGGAACTCCACAGTTTGTGGCAGTCTGCGGCCAGCCTCGAATCGAGGCTGAAACCGCTAGCAGGCATATATGGAGATCTGTCTTTATTCAACGCTTAAGCAGCCCCTTGAGTTTGTTGGTTGCCTCATCGGTCTGCTGCTGAAGCAGTTCGTTGCCCTCCTGTGGTAGCTTCACGTCCTGCAATAGTTTTTGTTTAACTTTGTCTATCTCTGCGTCAGTTTTTTGTTGTATCTGGCCGGAGATATTCTGTTTTAAGCTGTTCAGGTCGATACTCTTTCCATCCAGCAAACCCGCAAGAGAAGAGGAGAGGGTGCCTGAGTCTCTTATAGAAGTATTTAGAATAGCGGAAAACAACTCGCGGATCACTTCCTGCATCGGCAGACCGTCGGCGGATTTGCCAATATTGTTCAAGCGGATGGAAGGGATGGTTATGCTCGTGTCTGTGATGACATTGTTCAGGGCACTGATTTTAGCGTTTACCCGGATCCTATTTAAAACTACGCGCTCAATAATAAACTGTTTAGATGCAGCTTCGCTGTCTTTTTGTGCGGTAGGTTTAGTGTCCTGAGGTCCTTTGGTGCGGGGCGCAGTATTTAAACGCTGCATCAAAGTGCCGACGTTAGAGGCGCGATCTTTCTGCTCTATATTAAGGGTTAGGTCGGAAAAGCTTATCTCTGGAATAATCACTATATCTTCTGTGAGGGACTGCAGATTTATCGCCACCGTACCGCTGCCGAGTTGCATAAGATTGTCGGCACCAAACCCTTCCACATTGGCTATGTTTAGGTTTTTAAGCGATGTGCGTCCGTCCAGCAGAGCAATGTCTATCCCTTCGAGGGATGTTGTGAGACCCAAAGCTTCGGTGCCGCCGAACTCAATGGCCTTTTTGGCGATGCTGTCAAGATAGTATACCCCAACGCCGAGAGCGATAATGATCAAGACAATAAAAGCGAGCAGCATTTTGAAAATAAATTTCATTGAAGTCTCCTTGGGCGTTGGTTGAACGCTGAGCCTTGGCTTAGCCACGAGAGGATTGAATAATGTGAGAGAATATTCGCTCCCATCATAACCTCCAAAGAACAATATGCAAGTCAAAAGGGGGAACGGTTTGTGTGTATATGGTAGTGATAAGATGCACAGTTAGGCCCGAGGAGGCGTTATTGCCTTTTTCTGCCATAGTAAGGTATATTCTCCGCGTTTCCATCGCACCGCGTGTGCGAGAACGCGTGGACTTGTGTATGTGGTGGGGATTAATTTTATGTGCCGGACGTGGGTTGAGTGCCGCATGAATGTCATCTGTTTTGCAACTCACATCTACTTATCGGGCTATTTAGATCTGGCTATGCCAGGATAATTTGCAGCATTAAAGCTAAGGAGTATTTTATATGATAACCGCTATTAGCCCAATTGATGGGCGCTATGCCAGTAAGGTCGGTGAACTGCAGGAATGTTTTTCCGAATATGCGCTTATGAGCAACCGAGTCAAGGTAGAAGTCGCTTGGTTGCTTCGGGTCAGCGCCGAGCGGCAAATTCCGGAGTGTCGCCCACTTGGCGCGTCGGAAGTTGATGACTTGAAAGCGATTGTGGATAATTTTTCTCCACAAGAAGCGCAGCGGATCAAGGACATAGAAGCTGTAACTAATCATGATGTAAAGGCGGTTGAATACTACATAAAAGAGAAGATTAAAGGGACCTCCATTGCCAGCGTGGCGGAATTTATTCACTTTGCGTGCACTTCTGAAGATATTAACAACCTTTCTCATGCGCTGATGCTTAAAGATGGCCTAGAAGTGATCGGGGCTAAACAAGAGGAAGTTGTCGATGTGCTATGGCACCAGGCAGAAGAATTTAAAGATGTCCCGATGCTTGCGCGCACCCATGGCCAAACCGCATCACCCACCACCGTTGGTAAAGAACTCGCGGTTTTTGTGGCGCGCCTACGCCAACAGAAACTCAAAATAGGTGAAGTAGTGTTGTTGGGCAAGCTCAACGGCGCTGTGGGTAACTTCAATGCCCATATGGCGGCATACCCCGATATTGACTGGCTTGAACTGACTCGGAAACTGATTGAAGATGATCTCGGGCTGACGCAGAATTTATTTACGACCCAGATCGAACCGCATGATTATATGGCTGAATTGTTCGATGCCATATCACGGTGGAATACGGTGCTAATCGATTTAAACCGAGATATCTGGAGCTATATCTCGATGGGTTATTTTGGGCAGAAAACCGTAAAAGGTGAAATTGGCTCATCGACCATGCCGCACAAGGTGAATCCCATCGATTTCGAAAACTCTGAAGGTAATTGCGGGCTGGCGAATGCAGTATTTCAGCATCTATCTACAAAGTTGCCTCTGTCACGCCTGCAGCGTGACCTGACGGATTCCACTGTGTTGCGCAATATGGGGGTTGGTTTTGGTTATAGCTTAATAGCCTATCATGCCACCCTGAAAGGGCTTAGCAAACTAAAACTCAACCGGAGCATTCTGGAACGCGACCTGAACAATGCTTGGGAGGTGCTGGCAGAGCCGATTCAGACCGTGATGCGCAAGGCAGGGATAGAAAACCCATACGAAAAGCTCAAAGACCTAACTCGGGGGCAACAGATTACCCCAGAGGTTATAACTGCGTTTGTTGCTGAGCTAGAGCTGCCGGATGAAGATAAGAATTATCTGCTGAACCTGACTCCAGCTACCTATGTAGGTATTGCGAGCATCATTGTCGGCAAACTTAAAACTATGTGATTCTAAAGCTTTATATGCGCTTTGATTGCTGCGACCGGTTTGATTGCATACGGCTTTTCCCTTGACAGCTCGGGGGGTATTGTATACTGTATACGGTGCTGAAATCGGGTGACTGTATCGAGGCTAGATTGCTTGACCGAGCTACAGTGAGCTTATCTAAGCAATAGAATGATGGACTATTGATGTTTCGGATATGGAAGCGAAGAAACGTTGGTAGTTTTTTTGCTGGATCATCTATCTGTTCAGGTGTGCCTGCATAAACTCCTGCATAGCCTTTATGGATAAGGTCCATTGGTAATGATGGTTTAACACAACTAAGGAGAGAACATGTCGAAGATTGTCTGGTCAGAAATTGACGAAGCACCTGCGTTGGCAACGTACTCGTTGTTGCCCATTGTACGAGGATTCACCAATGATGCTGGTATCGAAGTAGAGACTAGTGATATTTCACTTGCTGGTCGCGTTCTTGCCAATTTCCCCGAGAAATTGACCGAAGATCAGAAGGTTGCAGATAATCTAGCCCAATTGGGTGCGTGGACTCAGGATCCTGAAGCCAACATTATCAAGCTGCCAAACATCAGTGCCTCCGTACCACAACTGCAAGCTTGCATCAAAGAGCTACAGGAAAAGGGTTATGACATACCCGATTACCCTGAAGAGCCTAAAAATGAAGCAGAGAAAATTCTGCAAGGGCGTTATGCCAAGTGTCTCGGTTCCGCGGTAAACCCAGTTTTGCGTGAAGGTAACTCCGACCGCCGTGCGGCATTGTCAGTCAAGAAAAATGCGCAGAAAAATCCGCACAGAATGATGAAAGCATGGCCTGAGAAATCTCAGTGCCGTGTTGCTCACATGGAGACTGGCGACTTCTACGCAACTGAGAAGTCCGTGACTCTGGATAAGGCAGACACTGTCAAATATGAATTTGTCGATGCTAGTGGAAAAGTCACTGTGCTTAAAGAAGGCTTAAAACTGCTTGCAGGTGAAGTTTTAGACACATCTACTATGCAGGTAGCTGAGTTACGTAAGTTTTACACCCAAATCAACAAAGAGGCCAAAGAGAAGGGGGTACTTCTTTCACTCCACCTCAAGGCGACCATGATGAAGGTCTCTGACCCCGTCATGTTTGGGCACGCGGTTTCTATTTATTTTGCTGATGCATTGGATAAATACAAAGCTGAGCTCAAGGAAATTGGCGCCAATATTAATTACGGACTCGGTGACGTTCTTTCCAAGCTTGACCGTCTCCCTGCAGCTAAAAAGGCGCAGATCGAAGCAGATATCAACGCCTGCTATGAGAAGAACGCCGCTCTGGCCATGGTTGATTCCAGTCGCGGAATCACCAACCTGCATGCGCCCAACGATATTATCGTTGATGCATCTATGCCAAACGTAGTACGCGACGGTGGCAAAATGTGGAATCGTGATGATGCGCTGCAAGATACCATTGCTATGATTCCTGACCGCTGCTACGCCACTATGTATCGTGAGATCATCGAAGACTGTCAGCGTAACGGTCAGTTCGATCCCGCGACCATGGGTAGTGTCTCCAACGTTGGGCTAATGGCGCAGAAAGCTGAAGAGTATGGTTCCCACGATAAGACCTTTATCGCACCTGGCGCCGGAACTATCCGTGTGGTAAATTCCGCCGGTGAAACCCTGATGGAGCAAAAGGTGAATGAGGGGGATATTTACCGCTCCTGCCAAGCAAAAGATATTCCCATCAAGGACTGGATCAAACTGGCGGTAACCCGCGCCAAGGATTCCGGTGAGCCTGCTGTTTTCTGGTTGGATGAAAACCGCGCGCACGATGCGGAGATCATCAAAAAAGTTAACAAATATCTGCCAGAATTTGACACCGCCGGTCTGGATATCCGCATCCTCGATCCGGTTTCGGCACAGAAGTTTTCCATCGAGCGCGTTCGTCGCGGCGTGAATACCATCTCAGTTACTGGTAACGCACTGCGTGACTACCTCACAGACCTGTTCCCAATTCTGGAGCTCGGCACTAGTGCCAAGATGCTCTCTATCGTTCCCCTTATTCAGGGTGGCGGAATGTTTGAAACAGGTGCTGGCGGTTCTGCACCTAAACACGTGCAGCAGTTCTTGAAAGAAGGACACCTGCGCTGGGATTCACTCGGTGAATTTTGCGCCCTTGTACCTTCTTTACAGCAGGTTGCAAAGGTGTTCAAGAACGAGAAAGCAGCGATTCTTGCGGAAACTTTGGATCAGGCTGTAGAGAAATTCCTCGATAACGAAAAGAGCCCTTCACGTAAAGTTAATGAAATTGACAACCGGGGCAGCCATTTCTACCTGGCGATGTATTGGGCGGAAGCTCTGGCAGCTCAGAGCAAGGACTCTGGCCTGAAAGAGAAGTTCACCAAAGTGGCCAAAGATCTGCAGGCAAATGAAGACAAGATCAACACAGAACTTCTGGCTGCTCAGGGTTCACCCGTTGATGTAGGCGGATATTACAAGCTTGATCTTGCGAAAGTTACTGCGCAGATGCGTCCAAGTAAGACCTTGAACGCTATTATTGACGCGCTGTAAAATTAGTTAGAGAAGGTAACACAAAAAAGCCCGCCGAAAGGCGGGCTTTTTTGTGTCTTACGTTGGTGTGAAACCGTTATGTACAGGGGCGCTGTCTAGCTTTTGAGGTGTCTTAGATTGTAAAACACCTTGCGCCCGTTGTACTGCGCCACATTGTCCAAGTCATCTTCAATCCGCAGCAGTTGGTTGTACTTACAGACGCGGTCGGTACGACACAGAGAGCCAGTTTTAATTTGGCCAGCATTTGTAGCTACTGCTAGGTCGGCAATGGTTGAGTCTTCAGTTTCGCCGCTACGGTGTGAAATAACCGCCGTATAGCCAGCGCGTTTGGCCATCTCGATCGCTTCAAGGGTTTCTGTCAGGGTGCCAATCTGGTTGACCTTTATAAGAATAGAATTGGCAATGTTCTTATCAATCCCTTCCTGCAGAATTTTGGTGTTGGTGACAAATAAGTCGTCACCGACAATCTGAATTTTTTCACCCAACCGCTCAGTCATCAACTTCCAGCCATCCCAGTCGTTTTCGGCCATGCCGTCTTCAATGGAGATGATTGGGTAACGTTCCACCAAGTCAGCATAAAAATCCACCATTTCTTGCGCGTTCTTTTGGGCTTTCGCTTCATTGGTCATGGTGTAAACACCATCGTTATATATTTCAGATGCGGCAACATCAAGAGCCAGCAGGATTTCCTCTCCAGCTGTGTAACCAGCCTCTTGAATGGCTTCCATAATAACTTCAAGCGCCTCTTCGTTGCTTTTGAGGTTAGGTGCAAAACCTCCTTCGTCGCCGACAGAGGTGCTGTGCCCCTTGCTTTTAAGTACTTTTTTGAGGGAATGAAAGATTTCAGCTCCCATCTGTAATGCCTGCTTGAAGGTAGACGCACCTACCGGCATTATCATGAACTCCTGGATGTCGACATTATTGTCGGCATGGGCGCCGCCATTGAGGATGTTCATCATGGGGACGGGCAATTCTTTAGCGTTTGGCCCACCGATATATTGGAATAAAGCCAAGCCTGATTCGTCGGCAGCAGCACGGGCGCATGCTAGAGAAACGCCAAGCATGGCGTTAGCGCCAAGGTTGGATTTTGTTTCCGTGCCGTCAAGCGCTATTAACTTAGCATCTATTCCGGCCTGGTCGGTTATCTCCCAGCCAATAAGGGAGTCGGCGATGGCGCGATTGACATTGTCTACAGCCTGGGTAACGCCTTTGCCCAAGTAGCGCTGCATATCGCCGTCACGCAACTCGAGAGCCTCCCTTTCGCCGGTTGATGCACCGCTGGGGACCGAAGCGCGCCCCATGGCGCCACTTTCTAGGTACACGTCTACTTCTACGGTAGGGTTACCCCGTGAATCGAGAATTTCCCGCGCATAAATTTCAGAGATGCCACTCATGTTGCCTCCTTACAAAGCATGTTGTGCTAATGATGATAAAAGGGAAAACCATGTTTATGTTCCCACAGATTATGTAGTATAGTCCACTATGTCTTTATAGCATACGCTAAGCTGGTTTCAGCAATCTTTTGTCTTAAAAGACCGCCAAGTTTGCCCGCTTCTGGAAAGGATAATAATTGAGCAACACGTACAATTCAACCTACACCATAGATGATCCCGCAACTTTCAGCCAACTTGCAGGAACTCGGAACTGTAACTTAAAACAAATGGAAGCCCTCCTCGAGGTTAAACTTGCAACAAGAGGGCAGGCGATTTCCATTGTTTCAGCGGAGCAGCACCGTTTTGAACTTGCAGAAGTGCTGCTGCAGCAACTTACTTCCTTGGTGCGTAGAGGTTACCCACTGTTTGCGCCTGATATCGAGTACGCTGTCAATATTTTACGCGCAGATTCTTCTACGGACTTGGCAGAAATATTTTTTGATACCATTCTTATTTCGGCTCGCAACAAATACATAGCCCCTAAAACGTTGGCTCAGAAACAATATATCGATGCGGTTCGTAAGCTCGATGTAGTGTTCGGAGTAGGGCCTGCCGGAACAGGCAAGACCTATCTGGCCATGGCGCTTGCAGTTGCGGCGTGGCAGCAAAAGCAGGTGAGGCGCATTGTTCTGGTGCGGCCAGCAGTAGAGGCCGGAGAAAAACTCGGCTTTCTACCCGGAGATATCGCCGAGAAAGTAAATCCTTACCTGCAACCGCTTTATGATGCATTGTTCGACATGCTCGAGGTTAAAAAAGCTCAGGCCTTAATAGACGATGGACTGATTGAGGTCGCTCCGCTAGCTTTTATGCGCGGGCGGACGCTGAACGATGCCTTTATAATTCTCGATGAGGCTCAGAATACCACAACGGAACAAATGAAGATGTTTTTGACACGTCTTGGATTTGGCAGCAAGGCGGTGATAACTGGGGATACCACCCAGATTGATCTTCCAACGGGTAAGCATTCAGGGTTGCTACAGGCTCTTGAAATACTGCCGGATGTGGAAGGGGTGGGAATAAGCCTCTTCACCGATATCGACGTAGTGCGTCACCCTATTGTGCAACGCATAGTGCGGGCGTATGCCGCTCTGGATAAATAATCATGTCAGGTAAAATTGCTAGTAGTCAGCCTCAGGGAGCTCAGCAGAAGGGTCCTCAAGGGCTAGGTAGAAAAACGGAACAGAGCGATATCTTGCGGCGCCAGCGTTACGCCATGCTGTTTTTTTTAGCCCTTATTCTAGCTTTAATCATCGTACCGCTGGGCGGGTTCATCCCGATTAACTTTGCCGCCGGAGATATTGCGCCGCGCGATATAAAGGCGCCGCGCGATTTTCTTGTCCCAGTCCCGGAACTGACTGCAGAGAAACGCCAGCAAGCGGCCAATGCTGTGGTGCCGGTATATGATTACGACAGACGGCCAAGTCGTGTCCTGGCGCAGGGGGTGAGCAGGGTGCTGCAAATCTATGCGCCCACGGTCACGACTACGCCCATTCCTACTATTGGGCAAGAAAACTCCACCGCGCCAGTCCAAGATCAGCGGCAGGCCATGGTGCAAGAATTGCTGGGTACCGAACTTAGCGCCGAGCAACTCAGCGCGGTGATTAACCTTGGTTCCAATCCTCAATTTGTGCAGCAATTCCGGGATGCTGCCATCGACATCCTGTCGGGGTATATAGTCGGGAGTACAGATCTGTTTTTTGCCAACTGGAGTGGTGCCATAACCCTTAAAAACCTGGCCTCTGGGCAGGAATCGCTGGTTACAGATATACAGTCGATTCTCAGTCGTAGTGCTACTGTTGCCAAACTTCGCTCTGCGGTAGAGGTAGAGGTCAAGAAGGGGATGCAGCAGGACTTCAATATTCTGCTGGATTTGGTTCGTCAACTCCTGCGCCCCAATCTTACGTTCAACCAAGGTGAGACAGAGCAACGCCGCAAGGATAGTGCCGCCGCCGTTTCGCCGGTGCTCTCGCAGGTAAAACGTGGGGAAATGATCGTGCGCGAAGGTGAGAGGGTCAGTGCGGAACAGGCACGTCTGCTGCGCATATTACAGGGAGATGCGGCAGATGTCCTGAAAACAGTGCGTACCGTTGCTGGGTTGTGGCTCGCTATTGTCCTGATTTTTTATGCCATGCACAAATTTGCCCATGGCAATATTCGCAAATATAATCCCGATTCACGCGATTTATTATTTCTGGTCATGGTATTTATAGCCTCATTTGTTTTGGCTAAAGTTGGTATCTTTATCTCGACTGCCATGCAGAGTGCTTTTCCCTATATCGATTCAGGGTGCTATTATTACGCCCTCCCGTTTGCCGCCGCCGCCATGTTGGTGCGTATCGTACTTAATTCTGAAACAGCTATGGTTTTTTCGGTTCTATTCGCACTGCTGACCGGTTTGCTGTTTGCAGACAATCTTTTTGTCGCCTTATATGTTCTCATTGGAAGCCTTGTTGCTGCTCACAGCGTCAAGTACTGCATGTCGCGTAGTAGCCTGTTTCGTGCCGGTCTTATCTTGTCGGTGGCGAATATGGTTACCGTAACGGCCATATTTGCGGTGGAAGGGCATCATTTCGACACTCAGTTTCTGTACGCTACAGGCTTTGCCTTCTGCGGTGGCTTTATCTGTGCATTGCTGGTCAACGGAACCATCCCTCTTGCGGAGGCAGTATTCAAATACACAACTGACTTCAAGCTGATGGAGTTGGCCAACATGAATACTCCTATTTTGCGCGAACTTATGATTCAAGCACCTGGCACTTATCACCATTCGATCATGGTAGGATTACTGGTAGAGAATGCTGCTGAGTCCATAGGGGCAAACCCACTGCTAGCTCGTGTAGCGGCTTATTATCACGACATTGGCAAGGTAAAAAAACCCCTCTATTTCTCAGAAAATATAAAAAACCAGGAAAATCGCCATGACAAATTAGCTCCATCGATGAGCGCCCTTATTTTGACTTCACATGTCAAGGATGGAGCGGAGCTTGCGCGCGAAAGCAAACTGGGCAATGTGTTGATTGAGATAATCCGTCAGCACCATGGCACCTCCCTGATAAAATTTTTCTATGAAAAGGCGCAACAACAGGCAAAAGATGAGATGGTTAACGAACAGGATTATCGTTATCCGGGTCCAAAACCGCAGAGCCGCGAAGCCGCGCTTATAATGCTCGCGGATTCCGTTGAGGCCGCCGGCAGAACTTTGGCCAATCCTACTTCGGCACGGATTCAGGGGATGGTGCAGAAGATTATCAACAATATTTTTATCGATGGCCAGCTCAACGAGTGTGATTTAACTCTTATGGATCTGCACAAGATCGCCAAGAGCTTCAATCGTATTCTGGTGGGTATATTTCATCAGCGGATTGAGTATCCGGAACCGGCGTATAAAGAACGGATAAAAGAGGATAAAAAAACCACTTCAGGTGAGTCGAAAGGGAAAAGCAGTGGAGATATTAATAGAGAATCAACAGCAGAAACAAGCGGTAAACCTGGAGAAGTTACAGCAGATATCGCTGAAGATCTTAAGCGTCTTGGAATGTCCTGACGAAACCGAGTTGTCGATTTTAATTGTGGATGATGCCGCTATTCAAGAGATTAATCGAGAATATCTTCAGCGTGATCACCCCACCAACGTCATCTCCTTTTCCCAGCAGGAGGGTGAAATGCTTGGCGGGCCTGATACGCTGCTGGGGGATGTAGTTATTTCTGCCGAGACGGCTGCGCGTGATGCGGCGGAGGCCGGAATTGAGATGTTCGACGAGCTGGTGTTTCTGCTGTTGCATGGAATTCTCCACCTCCTCGGGTACGATCACGAGCGTGGGACGCAGGCTGAAGTCGAGCGCATGGAAGCCAAAGAACAGCAGGTGTACGCGCTCCTCAAGGCTGAGCGCTTAATTTTAGAACATGAGTGAAGTTTTGAGCAATTGGGGTGCGTTTAATGGGTGAAAATGGCTCTAGTGATAGAGGGAATTCTTTTTGGCATAAATTGTTTCGCTACAAGCGCCGGAATGTGACTGCTGGAGATGAGTTGCACGACCTTATAGAGTTTTCTGAACGTCAGGGCTTGATCAACGCCGAAGAAGGCGAAATGTTCAGCTCTATCATTGAATTTGGCGATACCATTGTACGCGAAGAGATGATTCCACGTACAAAGATGCGCTGCTGCTCTGTAGACGCCTCCCTTAGCCAAATTATTAAAATAATTATCCGGTATGGGCACTCACGTATTCCGGTATATGAAAACTCAATCGATCAGATAGTTGGGCTTGTTTACTCAAAGGATCTGCTTAAATACTGGGGTAAATCAGATGCGGAAGTTTCTTTGCGCGATATTATGCGTACTCCGTATTTCGTACCCGAAACCAAGCGTATTGAAGAGTTGCTGCGCGAATTTCGCAGTAAAAGGGTGCATTTGGCCATTGCCATCGATGAATATGGCGGTACTTCTGGACTGATAACCCTTGAAGACCTTATTGAAGAAATTATTGGCGATATTAAAGATGAATACGATGCCGAAGAGAATCTTTTAGTTGAAAAACAGGATGGTAGCGTGATTGTAGATGCTAGGCTGAATCTATATGAGCTCGAAGATTACTACCATTTGGATGAAATCCCTCGGACTCAGTTCGATTCTGTGGGAGGGCTATTGTTGTACGAACTCGGGCGTTTGCCAAAGATTGGGGAAACCGTCACTTGCTTTGGTTTGCAGTTTGAAATTCTCAATAGTGATAAGCGCGTTATTCGCAGTGTAAGGGTAACCAAGGTTGACCAGAGTCATACAGATGAGCTCGCAGGCGAGGCTGTGTGAGAACTTGAAGTTAGATAAAAACGATGTAGTTGCTGCTTTTGCCGGGCTGGTCTCGGCATTGTCTTTTATGTGGCCCTATTCAGCATTACTTGCAGGTCTTAACTGGGTTAGCCTCGCCCCGCTTATTTTCATGTGCGAAGATAAGCCCTGGCGCCGCGGACTAGTTGCGGGTGTGTGCTTTTTTGCTCCGGTGTTGTACTGGCTCAACCATGTCATGGTAGATTACGGTGGGCTCCCCGTTGCGGGCTCCATTGTGCTATATCTGCTGCTGGTGGTTTATCTTGCCCTTTTCTGGGGCGCAACCTGCTGGTGTAGTGCGCGCATAGTTAAGCATGCCCCGCTGCAACTGTGGCAGGTTTTCCCGTTTGTGTGGATTGCGTTTGAGTTTTTGCGTAGCAAACTGCTCACTGGTTTTCCTTGGGGTAGCATCATCTATTCCCAGGCCGCATTGCCAATCCTCGTGCAGAGCGCGGATATCGGTGGAATGTGGCTGCCGATGCTGATTTTACTGCTGGTTAACTGCGTGGTAGCAATATTGCTGCATTCAATCTGGCGCAAGGCTGCAGCGGCACCTCTAGGAGTATTGCTGGTACTGGCGGCTGGAGCCTTTAGCCTTAATGCCGCCTACGGAATTCATGCCGTGGAGCGCCATGCCGTGGAGCGCCATGCCGTGGTAGATGCATTTGCTACGCTGGCGGCAGAGTCGGGCGAAGCAGCGGAGTCTGTCCTGAGTGTAGCTTTAATTCAGGCTAATATTGACCAGCATCAGAAGTGGCTCAGTAGCAACATCGCTCACACCGTGCGCCTATATACAGATATGAGCAGGCAGCACCCTCAGGCCGATCTAATCGTCTGGCCAGAAAGCGCCACTCCGTTTTTTTATCAGGATGGCTCCAGTTACGCAGTTGAAGTGGACGCTGTAGCTGAAGATCTCGGTGCGAATATCTTGTTTGGTAGCCCCGCCTATGTAGCAAACTCCAAAGGGTTCAATTATTTCAACAGCGCCTATCTTCTTGATGCTAACGCGGAGCTGCTGGGGCGCACAGATAAGGTACATCTGGTTCCGTTTGGAGAATATGTTCCTTTAGGTTCACTGCTGGACTTCGTGGATAAACTAGCTACCGGGGTGGGAGATTTTCGCCCTGGCACGCTGCAGCTTTTGCCATTACATGGGCGTGCTGCCGGGGTTTTAATCTGCTATGAATCGATATTTCCCGAACTGGCCCGCGTTCAGGTGCAGATGGGGGCGCAGTTGCTGTTTAACCTGACCAACGATGCCTGGTTCGGCGATACTCCAGCGCCGCATCAGCATCTGCAGATGGCGCGTTTCCGTGCCCTGGAGAATCGGCGTTGGTTAGCTAGATGTGCAAATACCGGAGTCTCCACCTTGATTGATCCTGCTGGTATGCTCCATGGGTCAACCGAGATTTTCCGCGCTGGGGTAGTAACAGGTAATGTTACGTTTCATCAAACACAGACAACATATACCCGCTGTGGAGATATCCTAGCGTGGCTGGCAGTTTTTTTGTGCTGCGGGTGGATGTGGCAGAGCAGAAAAAAAAGGCTGTCGGCGCGCCGATAGCTGTGGCATTATGGCTGACTTTGCTGGTTGCGTAAGCCATGCATGGCAAAGACCAGATAATCCATTTCTCAGCGCTGTATGTTCGCGATGGCAGCTGTAAGCAGGTGTATTGTGCTGCTGGACCGGTGCAACGGTGGTTATTGCACGGTTCAAATCGAATGTGCTGAATTTAGGCGCAGGACTTGGTTAAGGAGGAATTATTAGATGTTTCGAGAAGAAAAAGAACAGCTCAATCAACTCAATGAGAAGTTGGATGAGCTGAGGAGGTATCTTTGACCTTGATGCTAAACGCGAAGAGATCGAAGAATTGGAAGCCGAAATTGCAGAACCGGAGTTTTGGAACCAGCAGGAACATGCCCAGAAGCTGTTGAAAGAGCGAAATAGATTGGAGCGGGTGGTCGAGTCATGGGATCAGGCGTTTCTAAACTATGAAGACGCACAGGTTTTAATCGAGCTGGGTGAAGAAGACGAAGATGAAAGTGTTGGTGCAGAAGCAGCAATTCTGTTGAACCGGGCACAAGAGCAGGTGGCGAAGATCGAATTTGCGCGCATGCTTTCCGGCGCGCACGACGAAAACAATGCGATTTTCAGCATCAATGCCGGAGCAGGGGGTACTGAAGCCCAAGATTGGGCCGAAATGCTGATGCGCATGTATCTGCGTTTTTGCGAGCATAAGGGTTTTAAAACCGAGATTACCGATTACCAGAGTGGGGATGACGCAGGGGTAAAAAGTGTGACCTTTACGGTAGAAGGCGATTATGCCTACGGCTGGCTCCGTTCTGAAATGGGGATTCATCGCCTAGTGCGTATCTCCCCTTTTGATGCTGCCTCCAAACGCCATACCTCTTTTTGTTCTGTGTTTGTGTTCCCTGCTCTTGACGACAGCATCCAAATAGAGATTAACGAAAACGACCTCAAAATTGATACCTACCGCGCTAGTGGAGCCGGTGGGCAGCATGTAAATAAAACCGATTCCGCCATCCGTATAACCCATATTCCCTCAGGTATCGTAGTTTCGTGCCAGAATCAGCGTTCGCAGCTGAACAATAAAGCTGAAGCAATGCGTCAGCTTAAGGGGCGCCTGTACGAGATGGAGGAGCAGAAGAAGAAGGAGAAGGCTAGCGCCCTTTCCGGAGAAAAGAAAGAGATCGGCTGGGGCAGCCAAATTCGCTCCTACGTTCTTCATCCTTACCGCATGGTAAAAGATCACCGCACCGGATATGAAGTGGGCAACACCGATGCCGTACTCGACGGCGAAATAGAAGGATTTATTGAACATTATCTTATGGCGGATTGACGGAGAATTACCAGTCGAAGGTGCAAGCGGCCAGATTAGGTTCGTGTGCGTGCGATAAAACACATGCGCCGCTTCAAGCTGTGGGTTTTGCGCTTTTACTTCATGGATAAGACTGTGTGTTTTACCCGCGCCAAATGGCAAAATAGGCCAGCTGGCAAACGCTGCACGGATTGGAAAGGAAGGACCTTAATAGATGCAAAATGTAGAAGAAAATGAGCAGGTAGCCCAACGCAGGGCCAAGGTTGCCTCACTGCGGGAGCAGGGGATAGATCCTTACACAAACAAATTTCGGGTTGAGCACCAAAATGCTGATGTTCATCACGACAACCCAGATAGCGAGAATCCAGCCGCGACTGAGTATCGCATCGCTGGTCGAATTATGGCGCGGCGCAGCTTCGGTAAGGCAGCTTTTGTTCAGCTCCAAGACAGAAGCGGACTTCTGCAAGTGTATGTAGCGCAAAAAGAGCTAGGCGCCGAGATGTTCAGTGTTTTTGACAGCCTCGACATCGGCGATATCATCGGTGTGGTCGGGACAGTTTTTTTTACCAAGACTGGTGAATTGTCCCTGAGGGCAAAAACCCTGGAGCTTTTGACAAAATCTCTGCAGCCGCTACCGGAAAAATGGCACGGACTGAAGGATGTTGAAACACGCTATCGGCAGCGCTATCTCGATTTGATCGTTAATCCGGAAGTCAAGGACGTGTTTGTTAAGCGTAGTCAGATCATCAGTCTGATGCGGACCTTTATGCAAGATAGGGGTTATCTAGAAGTAGAGACTCCGATGATGCAACCCTTGGCCGGGGGGGCGACCGCCAAGCCTTTCGTCACCCGCCACAATACACTGAAGATGGATCTGTACCTGCGCATTGCGCCGGAGCTGTACCTTAAGCGCCTGGTAGTGGGTGGGTTCGAGCGCGTATTTGAAATCAACCGTAACTTTCGCAATGAGGGGATATCGATACAGCACAACCCCGAATTTACTATGATGGAATTCTATCAGGCCTATGCTACCTACCATGATTTAATGGATATGACCGAGGAGATGGTCTGTCATATCGCGCGCGAGGTGTGCGGCAGCGAAGTTATCAGTTACGGTGGGCGTGAAGTAAATCTCACCGCGCCTTGGCAGCGTTTGACGGTGCGCGAAGCCATAGTTAAGTATGCAGATATTAGCGCCGAAGACCTTGAGGACCATGCTAAGGCGCTGGCCTATGCACGCAGTCTTGGGCTTGACTTTAATGACTCAATCGGACACGGCAAGTTGTTAACGGAAATTTTTGACGAAGTGGCCGAGCCGCAGCTCTGGGATCCCACCTTTATCACCGAATATCCAACTGAGGTGTCACCACTATCGCGCCGTAATGATGAAAATCCGGACGTTGTCGACCGTTTCGAGCTTTTTATAGTGGGACGCGAACTAGCCAATGCCTTTTCTGAGCTCAACGATCCCGAAGACCAAAAAGGGCGTTTTTTGGCGCAACTGGTCGAAAAAGAAGCGGGTGATGAAGAGGCACACGCCATGGATGAAGATTATGTCCGTGCACTTGAGTACGGCTTGCCGCCTACCGCTGGGGAAGGGATAGGGATCGATCGACTGGTTATGCTGTTGACCGATTCCGCCTCTATTCGCGATGTTATTCTGTTCCCGCAGTTGCGTCCCGAAAGCCATTGATGGTGATGGCACTGCTGGTGTGTTAGCTGCTCCCATTTGGGTCAAGGTGTTGCCAGTTGTTCTTAGCATTTGCTGTTGAGGGTAAATACATAAACGTGATGAACTGGGAAAGTGGAGAATAAATGCGCTATGAATGGCTGATCGGCCTGCGCTACCTCAAGGCGAAACGCAAGCAGACATTTATTTCGGTTATCAGTTTCATCTCCGTGGCCGGTGTCGCCCTTGGGGTGGCTGCCTTGATTCTGGTACTGGCAATCATGACTGGTTTCCATGATGGTGTGCGCCAGCAGATTCTGGGCAACGTTGCGCATGTCATGGTGCAAAGTCGGGACGCGGGGATGCCCAACTGGGAACAGGTGGTGCGTAAAATTCAGACGGTTTCCCCTGCGGTGAAGCAGGCTGAACCGTTTGTCAGCAAGGAGGTAATGCTCCTCGCCGGTGCCAATGTCGCCCCTGCCAATATCAAAGGGGTGCGCAGCAGCAACCGCATTATGCGGCTTGAATACGATACCGGTCCCTCCAACCCCCCCGCAAACGTGCAAGAAGCTCTTTTTGACGCGAGTTCCCGCAATCAGGTTACTCCTGGGATTGTTATTGCGTCCGATACTGCCGCTACCCTCGGCGTTGTAGTTGGCGATAAAATCCAGGTAATTCCACCGGATTTCTCCCTCACCCCATTTGGGATTGTCCCCAAGATTCGCCCGTTTGAGGTGGTCGCTATATCTCGGAGCAAGGGTGGATTTCTCGATGCGTATTACGCCTACATAACCTTAGAACAGGCACAGGGGTTTGTCGGTGAAAAGGATCGGGTCAGCGGTATTGAGGTGGAGCTTGAGCATTTTGATCAGGCTGCTGCCGTAGCTCTGCAGCTACGGGAAGCCTTTCGCTATCCCTATTCGGTCAGATCGTGGGAAGACATGTTCGGATCGTTTCTTGCCGCGCTGAAACTGGAAAAACTCGGGTTGTTTATCATCCTCGGAATTATTGTGGTGGTTGCCGCCTTTAATATCGGGACTACCCTGATAATGGTGGTGATGGATAAACATAAAGATATCGCTATTTTACGCTCCATGGGTGCGACGGCATCGAGTATTATGCGCATATTTATGATCCAGGGGTTGATTATCGGCATAGCCGGTACTGTTGCAGGCAGTGCCCTAGGATTAACCTTGGCACTGAACGCCGACGCGGTGATTACCTGGGTCGAACGAAAGCTAGGGGTCACAATTTTTGATACCGCTGTATATGGCATGGATCATTTTCCATCTCAGGTTGTGGCAGCAGATGTCATTACCGTTATAGTGACTGCTTTTATTATCTGTCTGCTGGCGACGGTATATCCGGCTCGCCGTGCAGCATGCAGTGATCCGGCTGAATCACTGCGCTATGAGTAAGTAGATGGTGATATGGCGCAATCAGATGTTCTTGTAGAGATTCAGGGGCTAGAAAAAGAATTCCGTGTCAACGGAACGGTGGTGCAGGTGTTGCGTGGGCTCGATTTTTCTATCACACGTGCAGAACGGGTTGCGGTGGTGGGTGAGTCCGGTTCAGGCAAAACTACTCTGATGCACATCCTTGGTACCTTGGACAAGCCCAGTCGGGGTAAATGTCTATTTGCAGGCACCGACATGTTTGCCCTTAAAGCAGCACAACTGGATGCGTTCCGCAACCGGCATATGGGGTTT
This sequence comes from Desulfuromonas sp., assembly GCA_028685815.1. Classification (GTDB taxonomy): domain Bacteria; phylum Desulfobacterota; class Desulfuromonadia; order Desulfuromonadales; family Desulfuromonadaceae; genus JAIVHC01. Next base: position 28,616 of record JAQUDG010000004.1, on the reverse strand, counting down.
GTGTTTCAGTTTCATCAGTTGTTGGGTGAATTCAGTGCGCTGGAAAACATCATGCTGCCTGCACTCATAGGTGGCAGTAGACGTGCTCAGGCTAAGGCTCAGGCACAGGTTCTGCTGGAGCAGGTGGGGTTGGCGCACCGCGGCGCACACAAACCCGGGCAACTCTCTGGCGGAGAGCAACAACGCGTTGCCATTGCCCGTGCACTGGTGCTGCGCCCGCAGATTTTAATAGCTGACGAACCTACCGGCAATCTAGATTCCGTTACTTCCGCTGGGATATACGCTCTGCTTGAAGATTTACACGCCGAGTATGGCCTGACCATGGTTGTGGTTACCCATAATATGGATCTGGCTGCCAGAATGGACCGGGTTCTTCAATTGCAAGACGGGGTGCTTACCCCCGCATGAAAGAACCTGCATGCCCATCCCGTCACCCTAAAGCAAGAATATTGCAAAAACATTTGGTGTTTACGTATCTATGCGCATTTCCTACAATGCTCTGATTTTTTACATACAAATATACGTATGTAGCACAGGTACAAAGAATATAAGTAGCCGAACATATTGAAACTGTACGCGTTTGCCCAAGGTTTAAACGTGGTCTTATACGGGTTTTAGGAGAAATTACCAGATGCCAAAACGCATTTTAGTTATGCTCACCATACTTTTTTTATGGGCTGGGAATGTCAGTGCCGAGTTGCTGACGTTCGCTGCGGTTCGCATTGACGGAGTAAAGCGGATTGACCTAGCTGCGGTTAAAGAGGTGGTACGTGTAGCTGCTGGTACAGCGGTAAGTGAAGCGGTGATAGATTCTGACCTGCGTTCCATCTATGCGCTCGGATACTTTAGAGACGTAGAAGCTCGGATTGAGCGTGAAGGCGAAATTGCAACCTTAGTGTATAGGGTTGATGAACGCCCGCTGGTGCGTAAAATTCGCACCGAGGGCAATAAAGAGCTCAAAAGTTCCAAGCTGCGCACCGAGATCACCATCAGAACGCCAGGTGTCCTGCGTGCGCGTGATTTGCAGGCGAGTGAAGATGCCCTGCGGCGTCTATATAAGGAAGAAGGTTTTTACGCCGTTGAGGTCAGCAACCGAGTTGAGGTGAGCGATAAAAACGAAGCTACGGTGTTCTTCGATATCACCGAAGGTAAGAAGGTCACTATCGACCATATCGAGTTTGAAGGAAATTCAGCATATTCAGACCGCCAACTGCGTAAATTCATCCAGACCAAACAATGGTGGATTTTTTCTTGGCTGACCAGTGGTGGCAAATATAACGAAGATATGTTGCAGAATGACCTGATGATTATTCGTGATCAGTATTTCAACGTAGGGCGCGTCAGGGTGGATGTGAAACAACCGCATATTGTCCTCTCTGAAGACCGAACTAAGATGGATATTTTCATCGAAATAGATGAGGGGCCAGAATACCACGTAGGGCAGGTGGATATTAAGGGGGACCTGCTCCTTGAAAAAGATGAGATGCTTCAGGAGCTAGATTTTGTTCTGGGCGAAGTGTTCAGCCGCGAAAAAATGCGGAAGAATATGGATAAACTCGACAGTTATTACAGCAACCGTGGTTATGCCTATGTCAATGTGTCGCCGTTTACCCTTATTGACGATGAAAAAAAAGAAGTAAGTCTGACCTTCGATATCGAGCAGGGGATTCAGGTAAATATCGGTCGGATCAACATCAGTGGTAACACCAAAACGCGTGATAAAGTCGTTCGGCGGGAATTGACCTTGGTAGAGGGTGAAATCTACAGCTCGGGTCGGCTTGAGAATAGCCGGAAGCGCATCAACAATCTTGGTTTCTTTAGCGAAGTAAATGTTGACTCCATCCCCAGACACGATGACCCAGCGACCATGGATGTAGATGTCGACGTTAAAGAGCAACCCACCGGCAGCTTCAGTGTCGGTTTTGGTTTTTCCTCCACCGATGGTTTTATCGGACAGGGTTCAGTCAGTCAGGATAACTTTCTGGGCAAGGCGCTTCAACTTAATTTAGCCGCCTCCATTGGAGGTGATTACACCAATTATCGGATAGGCTTACTCAATCCCTATTTTATGGACAAGAACTTGGCTCTAGGTTTTGATGCCTACCGCACCGATCGCGAGTGGGATGAATATTCCATAGAGTCCACTGGGGGCAAAGTAAAGCTTGGGTTGCCGCTCTCCTATGAAACGCGCCTGTTCTTTGTATATAAGTTGGAGCTGCAAGATATCTATGATATCAGTCCATACTCTTCTTGGTATATTCGCGAACAAGAGGGTAAATCAACGATATCTTCTTTGTATTCTTCGATCTCTAAAAATACCACAGACTTTCGTCCTGACCCCAGTCGCGGTTATATGACGGAGTTTTCGGTAGAGGTTGCCGGTCTTGGGGGAACAGAAAAATTTGTTAAGACCATTGCCGATTACCGCCATTTTTTCCCGATTAAGTGGGGGATTGTATTTACCCCCCACGCCAGAATTGGCTATGTAAGCGGTTACAATGGAAAAAATGTGCCACTAAATGAGCGTTTCTTCCTCGGCGGCATTAACACCATTCGTGGTTTCGAGACGCGTGAGGTCGGTCCGCGGGAACCGCGTAATTATTTTGCCGGATACGATGAAAATAACGACCCAATATATAAGCTGTCGGACAACGATTACGATTATATCGGGGGGGAGAAGATGGCATACGCCAACTTGGAAGTTCTATTCCCGCTTATCAAAGATGCGCAACTTAAGGGGCTGGTGTTTTTTGACATCGGCAACGCTTGGGGTGAGGATGAGGACTATTTCTCCGATTTACGCTACAGTGTTGGGGTGGGAATCCGCTGGCAGAGCCCGCTTGGTCCGTTGCGCCTAGAGTGGGGCTATAATCTCGACCCATATGACTATGAAGACAAGTCAGCATTCGATTTCTCTATCGGAAAATTCTTTTAATCTGACATTGGTAGATTGTTTTGCCGGCATAATGGTGCATAGCAATGGGTAACACATGGAAAACTAACAATTAAAGGAGACAGAAATGAAACGACTGAGTGCAATTTTTCTAACATTTATGTTTATGGCTACTTCGATTCAAGCTGCTGATATTTCTATTGGCTACGTAGATTTGCAAAAGGCATTGAGTCTGTCCGCGGCAGGTCAGGCGGCAAAAGGTAAAATGGAGTCCGAAATAGCTGGGATTGAAGATCAGGTTAAACAACGTCAAGGTGATCTTCAGGCATTGCAGGAATCTCTGAAGAAGCAAATGGGAATGCTGTCTGAAGCCGCTAGAGAAGAGAAGCAGATAGAGTTTGAGCAACAGGTACGGGATTATCAGCGTTATGTTAAAGACAAGCAAGATGAGATGAAGGCGCGGGAAGAGCGCTATACCCAGCAGATTTTGCGTGATCTTGGGCAGCAGGTCGTAGCCTTAAGTGAAAAAGAGAAGATCAGCGTGATGATGGAAAAGAGTCAACTCGTGTATGCGGATGCGGCGCTGGACTACACCGATAAGCTTATTGAAATGTATAATAAGGAATATAAAGGTAATCACTAACGGAAGATATTATGGCTACCATTGAAGAACTTGCTCGGCTCACCGGGGCCGAAGTTGTCGGGGACCCGTCCCTTGAAATACGGGCGCTAGCACCTCTAGACGCGGCCAGCGAGGGGGACATCACTTTTCTGGCCAATAAACGTTATGCTAAAGCGGCTGAAACTTGCGCCGCTTCAGCTATTATCTGCGCCGTGCCGCTGAGTCGCACCGATAAGACATACTTGGTATGTCCCAACCCTTATCTGGCTTTTGCGCAGATACTTACCCACCTGCATGTACACGGGCCTGAAGCAAAAGGGATATCGCCGCACGCTGTTGTGGCTGACAGCGCGGATATCGGTGCTGATGTCACCATTGAAGCAGGAGTGGTTATTGGAGAACGCGTCAGCATTGGCGCAGGGACCATTGTGCATCCCAATGTGGTGGTTTATGCCGATGTTAAAATCGGATCTGGTTGTGTCTTGCACGCAGGTGCTCTGATACGTGAAGGCTCGATTCTGGGTGAGCGGGTTATTTTGCAGCCCGGTGCGGTTATTGGCTCGGATGGTTTCGGCTTTGCTCCTGATGGTGAGGAATATTATAAAATTCCCCAGGTTGGGCATGTGGTGCTTGAAGATGATGTCGAGATTGGTGCCAATACCTGTGTGGATCGCGCCACTCTGGGACTGACCGTGATCGCACGTGGATGCAAGCTGGATAACCTGATACAGATAGGCCACAACGTGCGTGTCGGAGCTCATACGGTGATGGCGGCTCAGGTCGGCATTTCCGGCAGTACCAAGATAGGGAACCATTGTACCTTTGGCGGACAATCGGCTACGGCTGGCCACATCACGACCGGCGATAACTTGACTGTGGGGGCGCGTGGTGCCCTCAGTGGCAATACCAAAGGAAATCAAGTGGTTTCTGGGGTGCCAGCATTCGCACACCGTGAATGGCTCAAGGCCTCTATGTCTTTTCAGCAGCTACCGCGTATGCGGCGTGAACTAACAGAGATGCGTCGGAAGCTTGATCAGCTGGAGCAACTATTAGGGAAAGATTGAAAACATGCCCATGTATATGAACGCTAGTGAAATTATGCAGCGTCTCCCCCATCGCTATCCTTTTTTACTCGTAGATGGGATTGAAAGTTACGACCCGGACGCAGGAATCGTCGGGATCAAGAATGTGACCATCAACGAGCCTTTTTTCCAGGGGCATTTCCCCGGACACCCGGTTATGCCTGGGGTTTTGATCATTGAGTCTATGGCACAAGTCGGTGGCCTGTTTGCGATCCTGCATGACGAAATCCAAAATGAAAAGATCACTTATTTTACCGGTATCGACAAAGCCAGATTCAGAAAGCCAGTGCGTCCAGGCGATGTGCTGAGAATGAGCATGGTACTTATGCGGCAGCGGCGCGGCATATATCAGTTCTCGGGTAAGGCTCGCGTTGGTGAGGTTCTCGTAGCTGAGGCTGTATTGAAGGCAACTTTTGCGAATCGGGAGGAATGAGTGGTCCGTATTCACGCTAGCGCTATTATAGAAGAGGGGGCGCAACTAGCAGACGATGTCCGCGTAGGTGCTTACAGTATCATCCGCAGTGAGGTTAAGATTGGGGCCGGTACTGTTGTGGGGCCTCATGTGGTCATTGAAGGACGTACCACCATCGGCTGTGATAATGAGATATTTCAGTTTGCCTCTATAGGAGCTATACCGCAGGATCTGAAGTTTCACGGCGAAGAAAGTACCCTTGTTATAGGCGAGCGAAATAAGATCCGTGAATTTACCACGCTCCATCTCGGCACTGAAGATGGTGGGGGGGAGACCCGCGTTGGCAACGATAATCTATTTATGGCTTATACCCATGTGGCACATGACTGCAGGGTGGGCAATCATGTCATTCTTGCCAACGCCGCAACCCTTGCTGGCCATGTGCAAGTGGACGATTATGCCATTTTGGGTGGTATGTCCGCTGTGCATCAGTTCACCCGCGTCGGCAGCCATGTGATGGCTAGCGGCGGTTCCATGATTGCGCAGGATGTAGTCCCTTTTGTCATTGTCCAAGGAGACCGCGCTAAAACCGTCGGCCTCAATCTGGTAGGCTTAAAACGGCGTGGTTTCTCCGATGTAGAGTTAAGCGCCATCAAAAAAGCTTATCGGGTGCTGTTTCGCTCTGGGAAGCTGCAGGAAGATGCGTTGAACGAAATTGAGGCTTGGGATGACGTCCCTCCATCTGTAAGGTTGTTGATTGACTTTGTGCGCCAGAGTGAGCGCGGTATCGTCCGATCCTGACGCAGGATAGAGGTAAACGCTGTGGATGAAACATTTAAACGGGTTCTGGTTATTGCCGGCGAAGCCTCCGGAGATATCCTGGGCGCCAATATGATCAAAGCCGCTGCCAGGCTCGATCCTTCCCTGCATTTTTATGGTGTTGCTGGCCCGCGGATGAAGGCTGCTGGATGCTCGGTTTTACGCTCTTCATCTGAGCTGGCAGTGATGGGCCTGGTCGAGGTGGTGCGCCATCTGCCCAGAATATGGAGCGTTTATCGGGACATCAAACGTGCCCTGCACAGCAGCACTGCGCGTACCGACGTAGTGGTTCTTATCGACTCCCCTGATTTCAATCTGCGCATTGCTAAGCTGGCCCGTAAGGCGGGTATCCCGGTACTGTACTATGTCAGTCCGCAGGTGTGGGCCTGGCGGCGGGGTCGGGTGCATGCAATTGCGCGGGATGTCGACAAGTTAGCCGCGATTCTGCCGTTTGAACCCGAATATTATGCGGGGCTGGACATAGATGTGCGCTATGTCGGACATCCGCTGCTAGATGAAGCCAAGACAGAAACTTCAGCCGCAGAAGTGCGCGCGACGTACGACTTGAGTAGGGCGGCTCCCGTTATCGGGTTGCTGCCTGGTAGCCGTGCCAATGAAATCCATTATTCACTGCCAGTTATGTTAGAAGCGGGTCAATTGCTCGCGCAGCGCTACCCTGGGGTGGGATTTCTCCTTCCGGTTGCAGCGGGGCTAGACCGCACCCAGCTGAATGCCAGTGTCACGGGCAGCGGCCTGAATGTAAAGTTAGTCGATGACACTATCTATGATGCAGTAACCGCCTGTGATGCCGTTATCGCCGTTTCCGGCACGGTAACTCTGCAGACCGCGCTGATGCAGACCCCCATGGTTATTATCTACCGAGGTTCAGCCTTGACCTATGCGATAGGTAAGCGCCTAGTCTCCATAAGTCATTTCGGCCTGCCCAACATCGTGGCCGGTCGCACTGTAGTTAAGGAATTGCTCCAGCAGGAGGCCAACGCTGCTGCCATAGCCGCAGAAATACAGCGCATTCTCGATGATGCCCCCTACCGCAAGGAGATGCTCGCCAATCTAGAGGGTATCCGAGTCCGGATGGGAACACCTGGTTGTGCGGAGCGGGTGGTGCGTATGCTCCAAGAACTGAGTCAGAAGGGTAATTTTGAAGAAAGATAGTCTTGCCGTCTATAAGCGCCTGCTGCGCTATTCTAGAGCATATCTACCCCGCATTATTATTGCGATGATAGCCTCGCTAGGGGTTGCCGCTAGCGATGTCGCTGTAGCTAAGTTGGTGCAACCGCTGGTGGATCATGTCCTTGCGCCTGGTGGGGAAGCCTTTATCCGTTTTGTCCCCATGATAGTGATTGGTCTTGCTCTGCTCAAGGGAGGATCACGCTATGTGCAAGAGTTTTATATTAAAACTGCGGGACAACTGGTGGTGCAGGATCTGCGCAACGATCTATACGCGCACACATTACGCTTATCCATGGGTTTTTATTCCAGAGTTCAATCAGGTACGCTGGTCTCGCGCATCATCAATGATGTAGCCACCCTCCAGAAATCCGCTGCGGACGAACTGGTTGCTGTCGTGCGTGAGGGCCTCACTCTGATCGGTTTGGTAGTGTTGTTGTTTTACAATGACTGGCGTTTGGCTCTGGTGGCTTTTGTGGTGCTGCCAGTTGCGATAGTTCCGGCGACATATATAGGCCGGCGTATTAAGCGATATGTGCGTAAGAGTCTGGTGAATATTGGCAACCTTACTGGAATTCTGCAAGAAGCCTTCGGCGGCATTAAGGTGGTTAAGGCCTTTGGTACCGAAGAGCACGAAAAACAGCGTTTTGAGGTCGAAAACCACAACTACTATCGGCGTGTCGCCAAGATGATCCGCTATGACTCTGCCAGTTCGCCGATAGTGGAGTTGCTCTCATCATTCGGGGCTGCGGGGGTGCTGTGGCACGGCCTTAATCGTGTTTTACAGGGGCATATTACTCAAGGGGAGCTCCTTTCATTTATTACCGCTATGGGAATGATGTACGGCCCGCTGAAGCGGTTGGTGAAGACCAATAACGTCATCCAGAAGGCCGTCGGTGCAGCCGAGCGGGTATTTAGCATGATGGATACCCCGGTTGACCTCGATGATGCTCCCACTGCACAGGCTCTGGGCAAAGTGAAGGGACACGTGGTTTTTGAGCATGTGGATTTTGGCTATGCTGCAGAGGGTACAGCGGCTGAACTTGCCGATAATTCTACGGCTGGGTATGCAGGAAAACTTGTCATGCATGACTTTAACTTGGACGTGAAACCGGGGACAACGGTGGCGCTGGTTGGGGCAAGTGGCGCGGGGAAATCAACCGTAATTGGCTTGCTGGCGCGTTTTTATGACCCGATTAACGGTAAAATAACTATTGATGGCAAGGATATTTCTAGGGTAACTCAGAGGAGCCTAAAGCAGCAGATTGCTCTCGTGGATCAAGAGATTTTTCTGTTTCACGACACTATCGCCAATAATATCCGCTACGCTAAACTAGACGCCAGCGATGCCGAAGTATGGCATGCGCTAGAGCTGGCATATGCTGCGGATTTTATTCAACAAATGCCACAGGGTCTCGAAACCGTCATAGGCGATCGCGGTGTGCGTCTTTCCGGTGGACAGCGCCAACGCCTGAGTATCGCCCGCGCAATTCTGCGTGATGCCTCTATCCTGCTGTTGGACGAAGCGACCAGCGCCCTTGACACTCAAAGTGAAACAGTGGTGCAGGATGCGCTGGAAAACCTTATGCGCGGACGCACTACTTTTGTTATAGCGCACCGCTTGTCAACGGTGATGCATGCGGATGAAATTCTGGTTATGCGAGATGGTAGGATCTTTGAGCGTGGCAGTCATGCGGAGCTGTTTGCAGGTAAGGGATACTACTTTGATCTTCATCAGACCCAGTTTAATGGCTAATGAGCAGGGTTAGCATGAAAAACAGATCTAGACGTGCCGTGAAGAGTGCGTCAGAATATCTCCTCATCCACTTGGTGCCCCCGTTAGCTGTAGTCTGCATCCATGTGATTTACCTGTGTTCAAAACGAGAGATCGTGGTGGATGGACAGGTGCAGGAAATGTGGCAGCGCAAAGAGAAAATGATCTTGTCTTTCTGGCACGATCAACTGCTCCTTATGGCGCGGGCGTACAAATTTAAGGCCCAAATTCTGATAAGTGCCTCCCAAGATGGTGAGTTGATTGCGCGCGCCATGGCGTATATGGGCCAAAAGGCGGTGCGTGGTTCCTCCTCCAAAGGGGGGAGCAGTGCATTTAAACAACTATTGCGTCTGACCAGAGAGCCCTATGATCTGGTAATAACTCCAGACGGCCCTAGAGGCCCCAGGCATGAAATCAAGGAAGGGGTAGTTCACCTTGCACGCCTCAGCAAGCGCGGTGTGGTTCCCATGTCTATGGCGTGTAGCAGAGGACATAGATTTGCATCTTGGGACAGATTTTTGCTTCCGTATCCATTTGGGCGCTTGGTTTTCATATATGGACCGCCACTTTATTACGACACAAATGAGACCAGCGCACATTTCCACCAACGCCTGAGTGCAGCCATGGACGCTACCGCTCAACAGGCCCGTGACTATCTGGAGAACCATGGCTTATCTGCTGTATGATCTTCTTTTGCTTTTAAGCATGGTGGTTTTACTCCCTTGGTATGTTATACGCGGTTGCGTAAGGGGGAAAGCCCGCCAAGGATTGCGTGAACGGCTTGGATTTTTAGCGCCGCGCGTACTCGCGGTGCTGAAAGGGCGGCAGGTTATCTGGATTCATGCTGTTTCCGTTGGGGAGACTCGGGCAGCGGTACCACTCATAAAAAAGCTACGTTTAGCCTATCCCAATGCGGTATTGCTGTTATCCAATGTGACAGAAACCGGACGTGAAATCGCTGAATCTATCCCTGAAATAGATGTGTGCATCTACTTCCCAATAGACTTTTCCGCAGCAGTCAGGCGCGCTGTGAGAACAGTGAATCCGGCGTTGGTGTTAATTGTTGAGACCGAAATCTGGCCGCAGTTTGTGCGTATCTGCCATAAGCATAAGGTCCCCGTGGTATTGGTTAATGGGCGAATCTCCGATCGTTCTTTCCCACGGTATAAACTGGTTGGCAGTCTGCTTAAGCCTGTTCTTGCAAACATCACATTCTTTTGTATGCAATCAGAACTGGATGCACGCAGAATTGGGTGTTTAGGTGCAAGCGCGGAAAAAATTCATGTAAGTGGGAATATCAAGTTCGACCAGAGCGGCATCTCGACCGAGGAGTTGGATTCGAAGCGATTGCGCGCCCAGTTCGGCATTGCACCTGAGGCTAGAGTCTGGGTGGCGGGGAGTACCCATCAGGGGGAAGATGAGATCGTAGTACGGGTGTACCAGCAACTTCTGCAAGCCTTTCCCGATCTTATTTTAATTCTGGTGCCAAGACATCCGCATCGGTGTCGACAAGTAAGTGAGTTGCTCTCTAAGGCAGGGGTCACATGGTATCTGCGTTCTGACAATGTCTTCCCGCCCTTGACTGGTGGCAGTGTGTTGTTGGTAGACACCCTAGGGGAGATGCTGAGCTTTTACACGATGGCAGATACCGTTTTTGTCGGAGGTAGCTTGGTGCCGGTAGGTGGGCATAATATCCTTGAAGCATCTATGGTTGAAAAGCCGGTGATGTTTGGGCCCTGGATGCAGAATTTTAAAGATATCGCTAAATTTATTTCGGCTGCCCAAGGTTTTGGTGAGGTGCACGACGAAGAGGAATTGAAACAACTGCTGACTCAACTGCTGCGCGACAAGGATTTGAGTCGCAGCGCCGGAGCACAGGGTGCGACAATATTGCAGCAACACGCTGGTGCAACTAGAAAGACCATCGAGGTTGTGCGTCAGGTGCTGGGGTTTTAGAATGCGCCCCCAAGTGCGCACGCAGATCGCGTTGTATTATCGGCGTCTAGGTACCAAAGGGTGCCAACATCTGCATGATTATGTGTTGATGCTACTTCTGCTGCCGTTGAGCTATGTCTATGGCTTAATCGGCAGTTTGCGGGTCTGGTTCTACCAGACTGGTATTCTGCGCAGCTACAGAGCGCATGTGCCGGTGGTTTCAGTAGGTAATCTGGCTGTCGGGGGTACCGGTAAAACGCCAGTGGTGGATTGGCTGCTTGAATTTCTCCACCAGCGTGGATATCGGGTTGCAGTTATAAGCCGTGGATATGCTTCTTCTCCTGCCGATGGGGAGCGCTCAAGCCGAGCCAGAAAGGTTGTTACAAAGGTGGCGGGCAGCCGCGCCAAGGCTGCAGTACAGTTCGGCGATGAGCCAGTCCTCCTTGCGTCGCGCCATCCGCACGCCTTAGTCGTTGTCGCACCGCGTCGGATTGACGGGGTGCGTTATATTCAGGAACAGCATCAGGTAGATATAATTGTTCTGGATGATGGGTTTCAGCACCTGGCCCTAAAGCGTGATCTAGATCTGGTTTTACTTGATGCGCAGTTGCCATTTGGCAACGGTCATGTTCTGCCTGCTGGGTTAATGCGTGAGCGCCGTTCTGCCTTAAAGCGTGCGGACCTGTTGCTACTTACGCGCCACTGTGCAACCAGTCCGGAATTTGATCCACAGGACAAACCACTGGTTCGTGTGGAGTACACGCTGGCTCAACACGGTGTGGCTATGGACGGGAGTACCGTTGCTCTAGACGAACTGAAATGCCTCAAACTAGGCGCTTTTGCAGGGATTGCCAATCCAGATGACTTTTTTGCATCCCTGCATAAATATGGTATATATCCTGCCGCTACGGTAGCGTGTGCCGATCATGTCCCCTATACGCCGGAGCGGGTGGGGCATATTCTCGAACGCTGCGCTGATGTGGACGCACTTATCACTACTGAAAAAGACGCGGTAAAGTTGGAGCCTGGGCTCTTGCCTGTTCCATGCTATTATATACCTTTGGTGATTCATCCGCTGAATGGGCAACCACTCATAGCGGCAGTGCAGGATGTGTTGGATTCGCAGAAGAGTAGAGCCAGTGCGTGATGCGGGCAGGCATGTTGGCGAAATTAAGCCATAACCTGAAATCTAAACTGTTTACGGAGTACCTAAAATATATGCAGCAAACTCCTAAAAATGCTTACGATGTTTCTTTTCCGTTAGATATCGTCGTGTGCCCCAAGTGTAAAGGTCGTCTCGACCTTCTGAATGTGGATGAAGAACCGCACCTGCTTTGTGCCTCGTGTAGTCTGGCTTATCCAATTAGAAGCGGTATCCCGTTGATGCTGCAGGACGAAGCAGTTGTTCTCTAATGACTACCGGTGCATTGGATAAGAGCAAAAAGATTTTAGTGCGTGGAACCAACTGGATCGGCGATGCGGTGATGACTACCCCAGCGTTGGCAGAGTTGCGCTCGAGGTGTCCGCAGGCAGAGATCGTAATGTTGGCGAACCCTCTCGTGGCGCCCTTGTTTCAACACCACCCGGCGGTTGATCGGGTGTTGGTCTATGCAAAAAAAGGGCGACATAGCGGCATACGTGGATTTTTTCGTATGGCGCAAGAGTTGCGCCATGAACGCTTCGATGCAGCGCTTCTACTGCAGAACGCCATCGAGGCCGCGCTTCTCACCTTTGCCGCGCGCATTCCTCGGCGCGCAGGGTACGCAACGGATGGACGGCGCTTGTTTCTCACTGATCCTGTGGTGGTTAGCGCGGCAGATAAAAAACTGCATCATACCGCCTATTATCTGACATTGCTGGACAGGTTAGGGTTGCGCAGCAAGGCGGCTATGCAGAACCCTGACATACACCTCACTTCCAAACTCATTCTGCACCTGACCGAAGAAGAACGTGCCTGGGCACGCACCACCCTTGGCAGCGAAAACATGATCGCTCTGAACCCTGGTGCCGCCTACGGTTCAGCTAAGCGCTGGTTTCCGGAACGTTTTGCTGCTGTTGCTGACGCCCTTGCCAAGCGCTTTGGTGTCAAGATAGTCCTGACTGGCGGCCCTGCAGAACGAGAAATAGGTGACGATATTGCCACGTTAATGCAGCATGACTGCATCAACATGGTAGGGAAAACGGATGTCAGGCAAATGATGGCTCTGCTTGGCGCTTGCCGCCTGCTGATTACCAATGATTCTGGCCCTATGCATGTCGCAGCCGCACTCAATGTCCCGATTGTAGCGGTGTTCGGGCCGACAGATCACACTACGACATCACCGGCATCTGCACAGGTTAAGATTGTGCGCAAAGAGGTGGAGTGTGCCCCCTGCCTGCTGCGTCAATGTCCCACCGACCACAGATGTATGCAGAGCATTAATGCTGAAGATGTAATAACTGCAGCTGCGGATCTACTAAACAACGCACAATTGTCGGAAAAAGCGGATGAAAATTCTGATAGTTAAGCTCAGTGCCCTTGGTGACGTTATCCATGCGCTACCGGTTCTGCGTTATATTAAGCAGGTAGATTCGGAAGCTCGGATTGACTGGCTGGTGGAAGATAATTTTAGTGCTATCCTTGAAGGGCACCCGCTGATCCACCGCATAGTGCGCGTGGATACGCGCGCGTGGAGGAAGTTATCCTTCATCGCTATGTTGCGTGAATTTCGGGCCTTTATGCAAGGATTGCGGCGCCAGCGCTATGACTACGTGTTCGATCTTCAGGGTAACAGCAAAAGTGGAATGTTTACCCTTGCGTGCAGCGCGGGTAAAAAGTACGGCTTCTCTCTGGCGCAGGCGCGGGAGTGGCCAAATGTGCTGGCTACCAGACATAGGGTTCAGCTCGGCCCTGAAGAACAGCATGTGGCCAAGCGTGCACTGGCAGTGGTACGCGCAGCTCTTCCAGGTGGGGGAGAGGTGCCCCTGAGTGGGCCACTTCAAGTTGATCCGAAACTCGCGAACCTGACCGATGTGCGCCTAAAAAAATTCGGACTCTCACATGGCAGAATTATCGTCCTACACTATGGTACAACCTGGCAAACTAAGCTGTGGAGCCTATCGTTTTGGCAACAGTTGGCAGCTAAACTGAGTCAATGCCCCGATGTCGGGCTTATTTTGACCTGGGGTAATGACACTGAGCTCAAAGCAGTCAAAGAAATTCAGCGTAGCACTCAAGGGCGGGCGTTCATATGGCCGCGAGTATCCCTACCCGAACTTGTGACTCTGCTGGCACGTGCAGATCTGGTCGTCGGCTGTGATACTGGTCCGGTGCATATCGCCGCAGCCGTAGAGACCCCTACGTTATCCATGTATCGGGCTACGGATGCGTTGCGTAATGGTCCGGAGGGGGCCAAACATATTCGCTTGCAGGCTCCAATGCCATGCGCTAAATGTTTACGCAAACAATGTGAGTATGATGCGCAGTGCTCTACATCTATACGCGTGGCTGATGTCCTCGATGCTATACGTGAAATAATGACCGCTAGTGGTGAAGACTGTGTGGCTGGCAACGAGAACGAGGTTGAAAGCCTAGGGATAATTGAGGAGTAGCAAGCATGCAATCTTGTATTGAACGCCACATCAGGCGCCATATTGAGGTCTTTGAACATGTGTTTCTGCCCATGGCTCCGCAAATAGAGCGTTGTGCCACACTTTTTTGCCGTAGTTTCAGGACCGGAGGCAAAGTCCTGGTCATGGGTAATGGCGGCTCAGCCGCAGACGCGCAACATCTTGCAGCGGAGTTGGTCGGGCGCTTCATGAAAAATCGGGCAGCCCTTCCGGCTATAGCCTTAACCACCGACACCTCGGTTATAACCGCAATCGCTAACGACTTTGGCTACGAAGAGGTGTTCAGGCGCCAAGTCGAGGCTCTGGCACGACCTGGGGATGTGGTGATAGGTATTTCAACCAGTGGCAATTCATCCAATGTGGTGCGCGCGCTCGAGTTGGCGCGTGATTTAGGGTGCAGTGTAGTTACTCTCAGCGGTAGGGACGGTGGCAAGATGGCGACATATGCCGATCTGTGCCTAAATGTTGCAGTGGAGGAAACGCCCAGAATTCAGGAAGTTCACTTAAGCATAATCCATATACTTTGTGATCTGGTGGAGCAGCAGATGTTCCCAGAGCAGGGGGAAGTTTGAGTACTTCGAGTTCAGAGGTGCAGATCATACCTGAACGCTGGAAGGACGTCTGGGGCAGTAAAGATTGCTTCGAGCAGATATTCGCCCTGCAGGGGGATGAGTATCGCAACATGGATGGGCGGCGGACGCTGCGCTTTGATATGCTGGGGCAGAGCTATTTTGTCAAAATGTATCAGGGTATCGGCTGGTGGCGCTTGTGCAAAAGCCTGCTTACCTTTAGAACTCCTCCAGTTTTTTCTGCATACAATGAATGGCTTGCGATTAAAATTTTAACTGAACTGGGTGTGGATACCATGACCACCGTGGCCTACGGCGAGCGTGGGCGCAACCCAGTATCGCGCCAATCTTTTTTGGTTACCCAAGATCTGCAGCCCACCGAAAGTCTGGAAGATTACTGTTCTCAGTGGGCTGCGCGCCCACCTTCTGTAGTCTTAAAGCGCACATTGTTGACCCGAATTGCTGAAGTGACCCGATTGCTGCATAGCCACGGGATTAATCACCGGGATTATTATCTGTGCCATTTTCTGTTGGATCTAACTCCAGGGAGTGGGCACATAACCTCCGAAAACATGCGGATTTATCTTATCGATCTGCACCGGGTACAGTTCCGCAAGCGTGTACCGCAGCGGTGGCGGATAAAAGATCTGGCTTCTTTATATTTTTCCGCTCAGGATATCGGGCTGACTCGGCGCGACTGCCTGCGTTTTATCTGTATCTATATGGGTTTGCGCCCAGGAGAGTCTGTGCGCGGTACGCTAAATGAAGATAAAGGAATGTGGCGGCAGGTCGAGCGCCACTGCTCCAAGCTATATGTTCGCTATCAGCGAAAGTATCGTAATAATAATGCATAAACTATTGCCGGACATTTACTCCTCGTAGCTGGATAATATTCTATGAATTCTTATACTGTTACTATCTCCGATATAGAAAAGTTTTTATCCCGCAGCACAGATATCACCGCGGTGGTTATCGGCGATCTGATGCTGGATGAGTACCTTTGGGGGGATACGCACAGAATTTCTCCGGAAGCCCCAGTGCCGATAGTTAATGTAGGGCGGGAAGATACACGCTTGGGTGGAGCGGGGAATGTGGTCAACAACCTGCGCGTATTAGGGGCGAAAGTGGTCTTGGCTTCTGTCTTAGGCGATGATAGCGATGGTGCACTGATCTGTAAGCGGTTGCAGCAGGCGCAGGTAGATATTGAGGCCGTTGTCCATGATTCAGGGCGCATCACCAGCAGAAAAACCCGGATCCTCTCCGGTAATCAGCAGATGCTGCGCATTGACCGTGAGAGCAAACAGCAGATTGACGCTGATGTCGAAGCTAGACTGTTGGAAAAATTGACATTGAAGCTTGCCGCAGCCGATGTGGTGTTTTTATCGGATTATGGCAAAGGGGTTCTGTCGGATACCCTTATTCAGCATGTAATTGAGCGTGCAAACGCCATAAATATTCCGATCGTGGTTGATCCGAAAGGATGTGACTATGCCAAATATTATGGCGCTACCCTGCTTACCCCAAATCGCCGTGAAGCCTCGCAAGCTAGTGGAATAACCATCAGTGATGATGCCAGCCTGTGTGCAGCAGGAGATAAGATTCTGCTTATGGCCGGACTTGAGGCTTTGGTGCTCACCCGCAGCGAGCAAGGGATGAGTATCTTTCAGCCGGATAAAAAACCGGTGCATCTCCCAACACGAAGTCGAGAAGTGTACGACGTGTCTGGCGCAGGAGACACCGTCCTAACGGTGGTAGGATTGGGGCTTGCTGCAGGATTTTCTGTAGAGCAGGCTGCGTTGATGGCTAACATTGCCGCCGGTGTCGTAGTTGGGAAGGTAGGTACCTCCACCGCTAGCCCGGCTGAGCTGGTGGAGGCTGCAGGCTTCCTCATTGCAGGGGATAAGACCAAAATATGTGATCCCCACGCGCTCCAGATCGTGCTTAGGCGTCTACGGCAGATGGGGCGTAAAATAGTGTTCACCAACGGTTGCTTTGACCTCCTTCATGCTGGGCATGTCAGCTACCTGCAACGTGCGCGTGAGCTTGGTGATGTCTTGGTCCTTGGGCTGAACAGCGATGCTTCAGTGCGGAGGCTCAAAGGGGAAAGTCGTCCCTTGGTTTCAGAAACGGATCGAGCGGTTATCTTGGCAGCGCTTGCCTGTGTCGATTATGTCGTGGTCTTTGATGACGACACTCCGCTTGAATTGATAGCGTTGCTGCAGCCGGATATTTTGGTCAAGGGCAGCGACTACACTGAAGATAACGTTGTTGGTGCCGATTTGGTGAGGCAGTGGGGTGGACGGGTCGAACTGATGCCTTTTGTGTCGGGGCGTTCAACCTCTGCGCTGGTGCACAAAATTAGTAGTACGGCGTCAGTGGATTGATGGGTGGAGTTACGGGTGCATTGATGGAGAATGACAATGTTTTTTAAGCGGAAATGTCACAATTGCGAAATGCCCGCAGCCAGGAGAGCACAGCAGTGCCTGCATTGTGAGGAGCGCTTGCTTGAAGGTGTAGAGCCTTCTGTGTCTAGGACGAAGACCATTGCAGAATGGGTAGCAATCAGTTGTGTAGCCTGTAGCTGTCTGGCATTTGTTCTTTCCTGTGGTTTGACAGGCATGTATCGTGACGGGGGGTTGCTCTGGGGAGGTATAAGCCTAGCGCTGGTTCTGGCATCCATCAGCTGGGTGCGTAAACTTGAGCGGAAATACTCTTAAGGCATATCGGCAGCGCCGTGATTAGACTTGCTTTATCCCCGCCACTTCTGGATGAATCTACGGTTTCTGAGCACCGTCTCGTTTGAGGGGTCCAGCTCTAGGGCCTGATCAAGCCACTTCTCCGCCTCATCAATAAAGGTCTCAGCAGCTTCTAAAGTCTGGTCTAACGATTCACTTCGGCCGGATTCAGTTTGCATAGGAGTGGTTGACCCCGCTCTACTATGCGTATCATTATCTGTAGTGCTATTTTCCTTAATCAGCAACGCTTCCTGAAAAGCAATAGAGGCCATGTTGTTGCATGCCAGCGCCGCTTGCAGCGTCCAGGAGGATCCACTTCGGATGGTTTTCTTGTGCTCTTGTAACAGACTTAGAGCTTTCAGAGTGTTATCTCTGGCACTTGCATAATCAGCCAGTTGGATATCAATACGGCCTAAGTTAAGGTATGCCTCTGCTAGTTGCGGATTCTCCTCTAGCGCCTTCAAAAAACTGGAGCGGGCCTGTTCTGTATTGCCTTCATTGAATGACTTTACCCCCTGATTGTATGCTTGCTCCCATGGCTGCGTACAGGCGGCCAGAAAAAAAATGCTTGCAACAACAAGGGTGATATAGAATATCTTTCGCATAAAAACCTCAAATATCAGTAAAAGCTTATTCCCAGATACATACTTGCCAGCATAATGCACATATTAGCTACTGCGTGGGCAACAATACTACAGTACAGCGTTTTGCTCCAGAAGGTTAAGCCCGTGAAGGCCATGTTGGATACAAGGAGATAAGCGGTGTGGTTGCCTGTCGCCAGGGCGGTTAAAATTGTAACCATGATAAACGCAAATAGGTTAAAGGTGCCGACAGGGATTGATTTGAAGTTCTGGGCGATAAAATATCTGAGTAAAAATGAGCGCCAGAACAACTCTGCAACAACTGGAATAACTAGCCCTAGCGTAGCGGTTACAAGAAATATTATTAAATAGTTGCGCGGAGTTGGCCAGAGTTGTACCAAGTGCAGCGGTTCCGGGGTGGAAACGTTGAAATGTACCAAAGTCAGCCACGCAAGTGCGAGAATTACACCCGCAATTATTCCGGCTGCATTCTGTAGCGTCCGCATTGTGGGGATAGCATCTTGGATAAGCTTCTCGCGCCAGATAAACAGCAAAGAGGAAGCAACGACACCAGCGCCAATGATTATCTGATAGCGCCACTGGGGCACAAAAAAAGTGGCTTCAGTGCAGATCAGGACAATCAGAAATGGAAAAACGTAGGGAACCCATGGTTTGGATAGAAATTTAAACATAAATCAGTCACGCCAGAGGGAGATATTAAAGGGAACGAAATGAATAGACCTGTGTACGCCTTTAGCCGTAAGTAGAAAAAGCAATCTTCGATGATACGCACAGAAAAAATAATTACAACCAAATCTTAGATTGTTTCTTTGGAACTCGCAGGTGGTAAAATGCTATGCTGCTTCGCGCAGCAAGTGGGTCATTAATTAAACGCTATTATGGGTCAAACCGTTCAGCTAAAGTGAGTTCGCTGAAAATTTAAAACTGGATGAAATTATTGTTTCGATCTTGGAGGGTTCAGGATTTTATGTATCAATTTATGTGGCTCAGGAATATGAGTTTGGGTAGTTTTGTTGCGATTCTTACCGCCTTTACCGTGTCAACTTCCTTGTTTTGTGGCACTACTGCGCTTCAGGCCGAAGGGTTGGAAAACAAGGTGGTTGAGTATCATCTGGATAACGGACTCACCCTTTTAGTGGCGCCACGCCATGATGTACCGACATTTACCGCATTTATAACTGTAGGGGTGGGAGCGGTCAACGAGCAGGAAAATAATCGTGGCATAGCTCATCTGCTGGAACATATGCGCTTTAAAGGGACAACGACGATAGGCACAAAGAATTATTCCAGCGAGCGGGATTTTCTGCAACGTATTGATGAAATGGTCTTAGCCATCAAAACGTGTGAAAAGGATGATTCTTGTGCCAAAGAGCAACTGCAGTCACTGCATGCGTCCCTGAAGGAATTGCAAGTTGAGCATCGAGAATTGCTGGTAAAAGATGAATCAGCCCAGATTTATGCCCGGCATGGCGGGGTTGGGTACAATGCTTTTACCAGTAAGGATCTCACTGCTTATCTGGTTTCACTGCCGGCAAACAAACTAGAGCTTTGGATTTCCATGGAAGCTGATCGGATGAAAGACACGGTGTTGCGTGAATTTTACACCGAAAAAGAGGTTGTGCTTGAAGAGAGACGGCGCTCTTATGAAACCAACCCCTCCGGCATGATGTATGAAACCCTGCTGGCTACAGCATTTAGGGTGCACCCGTATCGTCATCCGATCATTGGCTGGACGTCTGACATCCATTCGCTTTCCAAGGAACAGACTCGTAAGTTTATGGAACAATATTATATGCCCAGCAATACAGTCATTGCCCTAGTTGGTGATATTGATGCACTACAGGCTAAAGCACTGATTGAGCAATATTTTGGAGATATCACCGCTGGGGTGAAAGTGCCTGAAGTGAGCGCGGTGGAACCTGCGCAAAACGGCGAACGCCGTGCTGAGGTGGTTTTTCATGCCAATCCGCAACTTCTGGTTGGGTATCACAAGCCAACTATTCCGCACCGGGATGACTACGCCTTTGACCTCTTGGGCGTAATTCTCGGGCGTGGATCTTCATCGCGACTGCACCGTGCTTTGGTATTGGAGCAGCAACTGGCGAGCGCAGTATCGGTTTACAGCGCTCCAGGGGCACGGTATCCCAATTTGTTTGTTGTGGGTGCCACACCGCGTCATCCTCACACCTGTGCAGAGGTGGAGCAGGCACTATATGCGCAACTCGAAGAGATAAAAAGTACAGGAGTCACCGCCGCAGAACTTGAACATGCACGCAAACGCCTACGTGCTGATCGGATGCGGCGGTTACGCTCCAATCAGGGACTGGCCTCCATGTTGACCCATTTTGAGATTGTTAGCGGGAGTTGGAAATATCTGCTGGATTACGACGAGATCTTGCAGAGCATAACTGCCGCCGAGGTAAAAAGCGCCGCTGCGGACTGGCTCAATGCTGAAAATCGCAGTGTAGTTACGTTGAAAAGTCCAGCAAAGCAAGGGTTGGTTCAGGGCACAAACTCCGGCTCTGAGGTGATGGGAGAAGAACATGCGCATTGATTATAGGAAGATTACGCCACTGATAATTAGTCTGTCGCTCTTGATATGGAGCGGTACTCTGGCCTGGGGGCAGGGGAATGGACAGCCCACGCGTCCTGACGCCCTGACCTTTGAAGAGTTGCACTGGGAGTTACGCACCCCCAACAAGATCACGCTGGAGAACGGTATCCAGATTTACCATGCGCTAGATCAGGAATTGCCGCTGGTTGATATCACGCTGATGTTTGGGATAGGGCGCAGCGTGGAGGATGCCACCAATGTGGGACTTCTTGATCTGTTTGCTGCTGCTCTTGAGTCAGGGGGCACCAAGCAGATTAGCGCACAGGATTTTGATGCAACCCTTAACGCTCTGGCAACCGATTTAAGGGTTGCAAGTGGCCCCTATACTACTACCCTGCGCCTGTCCATGTTGCAGGAGGATCTTCCTAAAGGGTTAGAATTGCTGGCGCAATTGGTGCGAGAACCAGGCTTTGACCCAGTTCGACTTGAGACCTCACGTCAACGCCTCATGGAACAGGTGCGGCGGCGCGTGGATAATCCCGCAGGCATAGCAGATATGCTCATGCTGGAGAACCTCTATCCTAATCACCCATTAGGTCGCAAGCCGTCTCTGAAAACTCTGGAGAATATTAAAAAATCTGATCTGGTCGAGTTGCATCAGCGCTACTTTGGCCCTAAAAATCTACGCGTGGCAATTTCAGGCTGTGTCGGTAGCGACGAAGCTCGAAACTTGATCCAGACCGGATTTTCCAGCTGGAAGAAACATACTGAAATTCCGCAGGTGCCTGCACTTTCCACCCCTGTGGAGGGGGAGGGGAATGGCCCGGTCATTGTTGCCAGTCGCCCGTTGGCTCAGACTACACTGCGCCTTGTTGAGCGCGGCATCATCAAGGATAACCCGGATGTATACGCGCTGGAAGTGATGAATTATATTCTCGGTGGCGGTGGGTTTAACTCGCGCCTGATGCGAGAAATTCGCTCCAATCGGGGTCTAGCGTACTCGGTTTATTCCTATTTTTCCGTCGGGCGTCTGTTGCAAGGGGCTTTTATTGCTGGGTGTGAAACCAAAACGGAATCCGTGCCCGAAGTTGTAGGGCTGTTTGCCTCTATTATGCAAACACTGCGCGCTGAAGAGGTCAGTGAGGCTGAACTGGTTTTGGCTCAGCAGAGTCAGATAAACTCATTTGTATTTCGCTTTGAAAATATGCATGGGTTGGTTATGCAGGCGATGGAGCATGATTTTTTTGGTTACCCAGAAGATTATCTGGCTCGTTATCGTGAGCATATAAGTGCGGTAACGACGGAAGACGTGCTCCGGGTCGCAAGGAAATATCTCGATCCGCAGCGCCAAGCCATCATTGTCGTTGGAAATATTGAACCTGAAGAAGTACAGCAGATCGCACAAAAAAGAGAAGTTATTCAGGTCGATCCTGCGTCACTGTTGTAGCAGGGGGATAAAACTGTTTTAGCTTAAACTCTCCATCCTGGTGTTCGGCATAAGTGCCATGTTTTCTCCACTCGCCCACCACTAGGGCCTCAGTGTGGGAAGTTTTTTTATGCCAACTGTGATGGAAGTGGCCACACACCAGCGCGTCGCATCCGGATGCAGAATGCATAGTCGCAAGAGCGAGAAGGAGCTCTTGCGGGATCGCACTCAGCGAATACCCGGTATCTTGTCCTGCTTCCTGGTTTAAGCCCTGCTTGGTTCTTATCTTTGTGCGCTGTTTTTTACTCCAGTTTCCGAGATATTCAGCTATGCCCCAGAGAAGATCGGGGTGAAGGACCCAGCTCAGGATGCTTGCGCCACGACTGCGAAACAGTTTACGTAGCCACCGGTAGGTTCTTTTGGGGTTAATTAAATCGCCATGTTCGAGCCAAACCTTGGTTTCGCCGAGCATGGCGACGTCACCATTTGGGATGATTTTAGCTCCCAAGGTGTGGGAAAAATAGGGACCGACGTTGAAATCATGGTTTCCTTCCACCATGATGATGCTAGTTCCACTTTGGCGCAGCAGGCTGAGTTGCTCGAGTAGCGGAATGTATGCGCTATACACACAGTGTCGGTGTCCCACCCAGAACTCAAAAATATCCCCAAGCAAGACGAGGGTGCGGATCTTGCCCATGTTCTGTTTGAGAAACTCAAGCAGGTGGATATAGTGTTCATCGGTAGCGTATTTTAGATGCGCGTCCGCAATAAGGATATCTTTCATGCGGCGCAATATAGCAGTAGCAGCACGCTGCGAGCAACCAGATTAGAGAATCATACGTGGAGGTATATGTGCATCCTACCGCTCCGAAATCTAACCGTGCCACTCCCTCCGAAAACCGTGCAAAACCGCGCCTGCTTTTACACGCCTGCTGCGCTCCATGCAGCACTGCGGTGGTGGAGAGGCTTGCATTGGATTACGCTATAAGTATTTATTTCTTCAATCCGAACATTTACCCCGTGGCTGAATATCTTCAGCGGCGGGATGAATTGCTCCATTGGTGCAATAAGGTTGCGGGGATACCCTGTCTCGAGGGGGAATATGCGCCCGAAGAATGGATGGAGCAGGTGCGCGGACTGGAACTTGAACCGGAGCGTGGGCGGCGGTGCAACCGCTGTTTTCGCCTGCGCCTGCAGCGTACCGCAATCTATGCGCGTGAACATGGATACGATCTCTTCACCACAGTGCTCTCTATTTCACCGCATAAACGCCATGAGCGCATTAATCGCCTTGGGTTGGCCTTGGCCGCTCGCTGCGGTATCGAATTTTATTCGGCAAATTTTAAAAAACAGAATGGGTTTAAACGCAGCATAGAAATTTCAACCGCGCAAAACTTCTACCGCCAAAACTATTGCGGTTGTGTCTTTTCTCGCCCTACTGCCGATGCCTGAGATGATATTTTCTCAGGTGCTTCACGCACAGGGGTAAATAAGGCATAAAAGAGCTTAAGTCCGTGTTTGCTGGAAATCTATTCAAGGCTGATGTATTGTCAATGTCTTTGCATTTTTATCCGTTATCTGTAGGGTGTCGGTCTTGCGGTGCGGATTTACTGCGGCGCGCCATGGGCTCATAAGGCTGCTGATTTCGAGCTATTCCACTGCTGGATGGGCGCTGATTTTATGTGGTGGTGTACGCTAAAGTTGGCTTTAAGTCCAAGCGCCGTGCCGCACATGGAGGTTTTATGCTGGATACAGGCCGCTCTTTAGACTTCAGTAATAAGTTGCTGGATAAGATTACCGCTGAAGATAGGATTTTGATTATCACCCACGATAACCCCGACCCTGACGCTCTTGCTAGCGCCTATGCTTTAAGCTATCTCATCGAGATGACACGGGGGATCAAATCCGTAATTGCCTGCGGTGGAGTAGTGGGACGGCGGGAAAATCGCACCCTAATAGATAAAATTGAAATACAAATTAGGCGCATTGAAGAGCTTGATCTGAATGAGTTTGATCTTGTGTGTATGGTAGATGCCCAGCCGGGGACGGGAAATAGCAGCATGGCGGCGGGGGAAACTCTTGATGTGGTTATCGATCATCATCCGATTCGCAACGAATCGCAGATGCCGAATGTGCTCTGCGATATCCGTCCCGAATATGGAGCGTGTGCCACTATACTGTTTGAATATCTGCAGGCACAAAATATTCGCTTGAGCACGAGGCTCGCAACCGCCATGTTTTATGCCATACGCTCGGAAACTCAGGATCTAGGGCGTGAATGGGTAGCACCTGATCGGCATGCATATTTAGAGCTTTTGTCCTTGAGCAATAATAGAATATTGTTTGACATTGCTCAGGCCAAGGTGCCACGTAGTTATTTTTCTAGTTTCGACACGGCGTTACAGTCCGCGCATACCTACAACGATATTCTCGTGTTCAATCTCTACAATATTGATCATTCCGATACCGTTGCAGAAATTGCCGATTTTCTTTTACGCACTGAAGGGATAGGGCTGGTTCTTGGTATGGGATGCACCGGAGATGAAGAAGTTTTGTCCCTGCGTACTGATCGCGAGGATGTTTTCGCCGGTAGGGTTATCCGCCGCTTGGTGGAGGGGATAGGGACGGCCGGAGGGCATGGCATGATTGCCGGAGGCCAAATTAAGGGCGTGTCAGATGAGCGCCAGGCCCAGGTCGAACTAGAAGAAAAGCTTGTTGGCAGACTACTTGAGATATTTGAATATAAAGACGTTCAGCGACTACCTTTGATCTGACCTTTAAATAATTCAGCTATTTATCCTTTATTTTACTGCTCTGACGTATGTTGAACTATATGCGCTGTATATGTTTGTTATGTTACCTGTTGTTCTTGTTGCCGGCGCATGCTGATGCAGATGTAGAATTGTCTGTGCAGGGGCAAAAACCGCAGCTGATCAGGGAAGTATATAATTATGCGGGTGCGGCTTATTTGGCGCTTGATGATGTGCTCCCAGCTATCAGGCTCTCTGGTTATTGGCACTCGACACAACACATCTATTCTATAAATCTTCCCGGAGGTAAAGCAACTCTGTATCCGGGAGGGCCGTACATGAAATACCGCTCTGAATATATAATGCTCGATGCTCCAGCGCGCTTTATTGATGGCCGTCTGCGGGTTTCGGAGCAGTTTGTCTTAAACCAGCTTGCCGATCAGCTCCCATTTAGCATCTACTACCGCAACTTGGGCACAAGTGAGAATCCTAGCTCCGAGGCTAAAAATGAGCAGGATCGACTCTTTTCTTTTTTACTCAGCAAGCAGCATAGCCAGTCGCACCAGCAGTTGCGAGGCGTCGCCCTTGATCCAGCGCACGGTGGTGATGATGTTGGGGTGATTGGGTTGCAGGGGGTAAAGGAAAAGGATCTCGTTTTGAGCCTGGCGTTGGATTTGCGCCGTCAGATAAAAATGCAGCTGGGCATACCGGTCTACCTGAGCCGGAATGAAGATTATACCTTGCAATCTCGGGGCCGCCTAGCTGTCGCGCGCGATAATCCGGTCGATCTTTTTCTTATCCTACACGCTCAAGCAGCACTGAATCCAAACCAACATGGGATCCATTTGTATGTACGAGAAGGTGATCCGGCGCAGGTGTTACGCCCCGATAGTAGCATCTCTCTGGCCCTACATCTGCGCAGGGCTTTACGTAGTGCTGGGTTCAGGGTACGTGAGATTGGGGGCACCGATCTTCTCTCTCTACCTGGCGGAGATTTACCCACCGTCCTTATTGAGCTCGGTTATCTGAGCAATGTCGCAGATGCTGAAAACCTAACCGAAGAATATGCTCGTCAACGTTTGGCCGCAGCGCTCATTAATGGCATGCAAAATTTCAATAGAGAATTGACCGCACCATTGCCCCAACCGTAGTCCCAACGTGAGTATTTATGTGGGAAGTGTTTGGGCTTCGAAAGATTAATTCAAGGAGAATTTAATATGCAAGAACATGCCCGCCCTGACGGACGCACAGCCGATCAGCTGCGTGAAGTTAGTTTCGAAACTGGCTTTACTAGTCACGCTGAGGGTTCGGTTCTCATCCGCTCTGGGATGACGATGGTATTATGTAATGCCTCTGTTGAAGAGAGGGTACCTCCCTTTATGCGGGGGGAAGGACGCGGCTGGGCTACGGCTGAGTATTCTATGCTACCTCGGGCTACCCATAGCCGTAATATGCGTGAATCCACCAAGGGGAAAATAGGAGGGAGAACCCACGAGATCCAGCGTCTAATCGGCCGGGCTTTACGCGGCGTTATTGACTTTGAGCTTCTGGGCGAACGCACCATCCAACTTGACTGTGATGTTCTGCAGGCCGACGGTGGGACCCGAACTGCTGCTATTACTGGCGCTTATATAGCTTTGCACCAAGCAGTGAACACACTATTGGCCACAGGGGTTCTAAACAAAAACCCCATTGTAGGCTCAGTTGCGGCGATCAGCGCTGGAATAGTAGATGGAGTGCCCCTGTTGGATTTGGACTACAAAGAAGACAGTCGCGCAGATGTAGATATGAATTTCGTTATCACTGGTGCTGGAGAGTTTGTCGAAGTTCAGGGTACCGCTGAAACTCGTCCCTTCAAGGCGCAGGAGCTTGACGCTATGCGAGACCTAGCCCTTAAAGGGTGCGCGGAGTTGCACTGGTTGCAACAAGAAGTGCTCAAAGGGTGAACACCTAAGATGGGTATGCTAAGCTTAGTTGTGGCGACGACCAATCAGGGTAAGTTGCGTGAAATAGCGGCGGTATTACACGATGCCGATGTGGAAATAGTGGGGCTGGATTCTCATCCTGAATGGATACCGGCGGTGGAGGATGGTTTAACTTTTGCGCAGAATGCGCGTAAAAAAGCTGAGTCGATTGCGCGCCAGAGTGGTCAGTTGTGTCTGGCGGATGATTCTGGCTTGGTGGTTGCCGCCTTGGGCGATCGCCCCGGTATTTACTCGGCGAGGTTTGCCCATGCCGAAGCCACCGATGCAGAGAATAATGCGTTTTTACTTGAAAATATGCGTGGCCTGCCTGCAACACAGCGTAGTGCTGCTTTTGTGTGCGCCATGGCTTTATGCTCGCCGAGCGGAGATTGCCATATCTTTGAAGGTCGGCTTGAAGGGCAGATACTAACCGAGCCTCGCGGCAGCAGTGGTTTTGGCTATGATCCTCTGTTTTGGCTTCCTGAGCAGGGCAAGAGCTTGGCAGAGATCTCCCTCGCAGAAAAAAACCGTATTAGCCACCGTGCGCAAACGCTAACCCAGGTAATGGCATATCTTAAGCAAGCTGTTTGACTTTGATGGTAAACTGTACTTTAATTATAAGCTGATTTTGTGGCTGATGTTATGGATTGAAACTAAATCATGAATGGGTGCTGGAATGATAGAGAAAAATGAAACTGGTGCAGAAATCTACCGCCATTTGGTAGAGGCGCTTCCGACGGCAGTGTTTTTTACAGATGCTCAGGCAAATATACGCATATGGAATGAAGCTGCAGCGCAGATAACTGGGTTAGCGTCTGATGCCGTTGAGGGCAAGACCCTGACGGAGGTGGGGTTGAGCCCCGAAATATGTGATATTGCACCGGATACCCAGACACGATGCAGTTTGCATGAATATCTACTCACTTCGGGCGAGGACAGTTTAGGGGCTGAGAAACAAACATTCAGTCTTAACGCCAAGGTAGGGCAAGGCAGTGTGGATTTTACGTGTAAAAAGATTATCTCAGAAGCCGGAGTGCTTGGGATTCTTGGTATAGCTGCATCTGGGATAGAAGATGACTGTTCTAGTGTAATGGCATCCGAAAAAGGTGCATTCAGTTTTGAGCACGATTCTAACAGCCAGAGCAGTGTTCTGAATGCGGCATCATTGCATGATGCCCTCCAGCGCGACTGGCACCGGTATTTGCGCTATCAGAACATTTTTTCCATCCTCAGTCTTGAAGTGGATTATTACACCACCTTTGAAGCGGTCTTTGGTGAAGCGGCTGCAGCCGTTATGATAAAAGAAGTTGTTGCTAACATTAGCTCTTCTATGCGCCGTTCCGATATTCTCGGTCAAGTTAGAGAAGATCGTTTTGTGGTCCTGCTTTCTAATTCAGATCGTAAATCCGCTCTTAAAGTGGCTAATATGTTGCTAAATAAGTTGCGCCAACTGGTTTGTTTTGATCTGCCCTTTGTTGCGACTGCCAGCATCGGTGTTGTTTCGGTAGAAGATAAGCAGACCCTTGAAAAGACCCTTAAGCGCGTAGATAATGCATGGTGGAGTAAATATTGCTTATAGTCAGTTAGTAACTGTTTCAGGTGGCACCGCGCCGTTCACTTGGTCGGCAAACGGCTTGCCGAGTGGATTAGCTATTAATCAGGCGACAGGTTTAATAAGTGGG
>JAQUDG010000073.1 GCA_028685815.1 Desulfuromonas sp. | reverse complement strand
GGAGATAACATCTCCATGGTCGTTAACCTGATCACTCCCATCGCCATGGATAAAGAGTTGCGCTTTGCAATCCGCGAAGGTGGACGTACCGTAGGCGCTGGTGTCGTAAGCGAAATTATTGAGTAGTAGAGGATTCAGATGTCTAGTCAGAAGATAAGAATTCGCCTGAAGGCGTATGATCATAAGCTGCTTGATATGGCAGTAAATGAAATTGTAGATACCGTGAAGCGTACAGGCTCACGTTTAGCAGGACCGATTCCGCTTCCAACAGTAATCAACAAATACTGTGTTCTTCGGGGGCCACACGTCGATAAAAAAAGTCGTGAGCAGTTTGAGATCCGCACACACAAGCGTCTGCTTGATATCCTTGAGCCGACTCAGCAAACAGTTGATGCTTTGATGAAACTGGATCTATCCGCTGGTGTGTTTGTAGAGATAAAGCTGTAAGCACGTACAAGTTGCTATATAAGATGATGAGGATAGAGAGATGGTAGACGGTATTCTTGGAAAAAAGCTGGGGATGACCCAGATGTTTACCGAGAGCGGTGTGCGAATCCCGGTCACAGTAATTGAAGCAGGTCCGTGCACTGTTGTGCAGAGGAAACTTGTAGAGACCGACGGATACAGCGCAGTGCAACTCGGGTTCGGAGAACAAAAAGCCCAACGTATCAATAAACCCCTTACTGGTCACTTTTCGAAGGCTGGTCAAGGTGTGTTTAAATATCTGCGCGAAATGGGCGGAGATATTGCCGAGTATGAAGTTGGTGCCCAAATAAAGTGCAGTGACCTGTTCAGCGCCGGTGATATTGTTGACATTGTTGGCACCAGTAAAGGCAAAGGGTTTCAGGGTGTTATGAAACGCTGGAATTTCGCTGGCGGTCGCAGTAGTCACGGTTCTAAGTTTCATCGTGGAGCGGGTGCAATAGGCTGTAGTGCTTCGCCTGCAAAGGTGTTTAAAGGTAAAAAAATGGCTGGTCAGATGGGTAATGAGCAGGTAACAGTTCAGAACCTTGAAATTGTTGACGTGCGTGCCGATCAGAATGTGGTTCTGGTTAAGGGTGCGATCCCTGGTCCGAAAAATGGTCTGGTCGCAATTCGCAAAGCGGTGAAGGCGAAGGCCTAGGCCAAGGTGATACGGGAGAAGAACAATGGCTAAAGTAACAGTTTATGACATGCAGAAAAATCCGGTGTCGGAGCGTGAGCTCAGCGACGCGGTGTTTGATACACAGGTTAGAGGTTATTTGATTCACGACATGGTGCGCAGTCAGATGGCCGCGCGTCGTCAAGGCACTGCTGCTACAAAAACTCGTAGCATGGTGGCCGGTGGGGGTAAGAAACCTTACAAGCAAAAGGGTACAGGAAATGCTCGCCAAGGAAGCATTCGCGCACCACATTATGTAGGTGGTGGGGTTACGTTTGGTCCGGCTCCACGTCAGTACGGGTTCAAGCTCAACAAGAAAGTCCGTCGTGCCGCTTTGTGTTCTGCACTTTCAGCGCGTTTCCAGGGCAATGAAATGCTTGTACTGTCCGAGATGAAGCTTGACTCGATTAGTACTAAGTCGTTTGCCCAAATAATACGTGGTCTGGAAATCGAGAACGCCCTGATTGTTATCGATAGTTCCAACCCTGAAGTAGAACTGTCAGCACGTAATCTGTATAATGTAAAAGTTCTGCGTGCAGAGGGTGTTAATGTCTACGATGTGATGAAGTACCGTAATCTCGTGATGACAGAGGGTGCCGTCGAAATCCTGGAAGGAGCGTTAGCACAATGAGACCTTTGCATCAGTTGATTAGAAAACCGCTGTTGACCGAAAAAACGACTTTGCAAAAAGAAGATGGTCGGGTTGTGGTGTTTGAAGTGGCGCGCGATGCCAATAAGATTGAGATCAAACAGGCTATTGAAAAAGCATTTGATGTCAAAGTGGTAGAGGTTAATACCATGATTGTTGCTGGCAAGATTAAGCGTGTTGGCAAGCAGTTTGGTAAGCGTCCCAATCGGAAGAAGGCGTATATTACCCTCGCTGAAGGCAGTAACATCGACTTTTTTGGCGTGTAATGACAGTTTAAGGAATACGGAGTAGTATAATGGCGATAAAAAAGTTTAAGCCAACCTCGCCAGGGCGGCGCCACATGACGGCCTCGTCTTTTGAAGAGGTTACAACAGCAAAACCAGAGAAGTCTCTCTTAGAGCCTTTGAATAAAAGTGGCGGGCGGAATAACAACGGTCGTATTACTAAGCGCCATACCGGTGGTGGGCATAAACGTATGTACCGTATCATTGACTTCAAGCGGGATAAGAAAGAAATTCCGGCTAAAGTCGTGTCTATAGAATATGACCCCAACCGCTCTTCTAGAATAGCTTTACTTAGCTATGCAGATGGCGAAAAAAGATATATTATCGCTCCGCTAGGGCTTGAAGTTGGTAATAGTGTTTTGACCAGTAATGGCGCCGATATTAAGCCTGGCAACACTTTGCAGATTCGGTCTATCCCTTTGGGTACCTGGGTTCATAATGTTGAGCTTAGAATCGGTAAGGGCGGACAACTTGCTCGTAGTGCTGGTGCGTACGCTACTTTGGCAGCTAAAGAAGGTAAGTATGCACAATTGCGTCTACCTTCAGGAGAAGTTCGCCTTGTGCTGCAGGATTGTAGTGCAACTATTGGTCAAGTCGGCAATGTTGAGCATGAGAATATAAAGATTGGTAAAGCAGGTCGTAGTCGCTGGCTTGGTAAACGGCCCCAGACACGCGGTGTAGCCATGAACCCTGTCGATCACCCACATGGTGGTGGTGAGGGTAAGAGCTCAGGTGGACGCCACCCGGTCACACCTTGGGGTGTGCCGACTAAAGGTTACAAAACTCGCTCTAATAAACGCACCGATCGGTTTATTGTGCGCCGTAAGAATAAGTAAAGGAGCCCGTTGTGCCAAGATCAATTAAGAAAGGTCCATACGTCGAAGCATCGCTGCTGCGCAAGCTAGACCTCGATGCAGGTCCAAGTGCCAGTAAAGTTATTAAAACCTGGTCACGACGTAGTACAATTATTCCTGAGTTTGTTGGACATACCTTCGCGGTTCATAACGGCAAAAAGTTTCTGCCAGTTTATATCTCCGAAAATATGGTTGGCCACAAGCTTGGTGAATTTGCTCCGACCCGTACTTATTACGGGCATGGAGTAGATAAGAAATCCAAGAGAAAATAATAGCTACGGAGTACCAGAATGGAAGCTAAAGCTAAGTTAAAATATGTCCGCATGTCACCGCAAAAAGCTCGCCTCGTTGCGGATATGGTGCGCGGCAAAAATGTACAGGAAGCTCTGAATATTTTGCGCTTTTCGCCCCAAAAGCCCGCAGCTATTGTTTCGGGAGTGGTGAAGTCTGCTGTAGCGAATGCTGAGCAGGCCGGAGTAGCTGATGTAGACAAGTTGTTTATTAAGACAATATCAGTCGATCAGGGGCCAGTGCTTAAGCGGTTTATCCCCAGAGCGCAGGGGCGTGCTAGCAAGATCCGCAAGCCAACCAGTCATGTCCAGGTAGTACTGGACGAAAAATAGCCAATAGGGAGGTGATAGTTTGGGCCAGAAAGTTCATCCAATAGGGTTTCGCCTAGGGGTTATTAAGACCTGGGAGTCGAAATGGTATGCAGATGACGATTACTCTAGCTTTGTGCATGAGGATCTCAAACTGCGGAATTATCTAAAAAAACGTCTGTACCATGCAGGGATTTCGAAAATAGAGATCGAGCGTGCTGCAGGCAAAATGAAATTGAATATATTCGCGGCGCGTCCGGGGATTATTATCGGTAAGCGCGGTTCCGAAGTTGAGGTTCTCAAGCAGGAACTGGCCAAACTCACCGATAAAGAGGTTTTCCTTAATATTCAGGAGGTTCGTAAGCCTGAAGTAGATGCACAACTTGTAGCTGAGGGTGTGGCACTTCAACTTGAACGGCGTGTAGCTTTCCGTCGTGCAATGAAGCGTAGTGTTGGTCAGGCCCTGAGGTTCGGTGCTGAAGGTATTAAAATTACCTGCAGTGGACGGCTTGGTGGTGCGGAAATGAGCCGAACAGAATGGTATCGTGAGGGCAGAGTTCCGTTACATACATTGCGTGCCGACATCGACTACGGTTTTGCAGAAGCTAAAACTACATATGGCATCATCGGAGTTCAGGTTCTCATCTTCAAGGGCGAAGTCCTTACTCAGGAGAAGAAGTAAGTTAGCCAGATAGGAGTATGCAGATATGTTAATGCCCAAGAAGGTCAAGTATAGAAAACAGTTTAAGGGACGCATGAAAGGCGCCGCACGTGGCGCGACAGATATCAATTTTGGTGACTACGGCCTGCAGGTGCTTAATTGCGGCTGGCTATCCGCGCGCCAAATTGAGGCAGCTAGACGTGCCATGACTCGTTATATCAAGCGTGGCGGTAAAATTTGGATTCGTGCATTCCCTGATAAGTCTCTGACACGTAAAGCAGCCGAAACCCGTATGGGTAAAGGTAAAGGCTCTCCGGACAGTTGGGTAGCCGTTGTTCGCCCGGGCATGATGGTGTATGAAATGCAGGGTGTTACCGAAGAGACCGCTCGTGAAGCGTTCAGACTTGCAGCACATAAGCTGCCAGTAAGAACCAAGTTTGTTATCAGGGAGGGTGTAGTTAATGAAGGCTAAAGAACTTGCAGACCTCAGTGTGGATGAATTGCAAAAAAAATCCGATGAGCTGAGTCAAGAATTGTTCAACCTTAAATTCCAGTTGCATACAGGACATCTTGATAATACAGCCAAGGTTTCCGTGTTGCGCAAGGATATAGCTAGGACAAAAACAATTCTGCATCAGAAACTTGCTGGTTAGGAATATTAGGGTGATCGTATGACCACAGAGCGTCGAAATAAAAAGAAAGTTATCGGAATAGTTACAAGTGACAAGATGGACAAGACCGTCGTCGTTAAGACTGAAGATCTTGTAAAGCATCCGGTATATAAAAAGTACCTGAAGCGTAGCCGAAAGTATAAAGCACATGACGAGAGCAACAGTTGTGTTGTAGGTGATAAAGTGCTTATTACTGAAACGCGCCCACTGTCCCGTGATAAGCGCTGGCGTGTTAGCCAGGTGTTGGAAAAGTCTGTATAGACTGGGAGATAGACAATGATTCAAATGCAAACTACACTTGACGTCGCAGATAATTCAGGCGCTAGAAAGCTGTGCTGCGTTAAGGTTCTTGGTGGCTCTAAGCGCACCTACGCTGGGATTGGCGATGTCATCGTCTGCTCCGTAAGAGAGGCAATGCCCAATTCAAAGGTTAAGAAGGGCGATGTTGTGCGGGCAGTTATAGTTCGCACCGCTAAAGAGATTGCGCGTCCGGATGGGTCTTCTATTCGTTTCGATAATAACTCTGCAGTTGTTATCAATAACGCAGGTGAGCCTACCGGAACACGTATCTTTGGCCCCGTAGCTCGCGAATTGCGTGCACGTAAATATATGAAGATCATTTCCCTTGCACCCGAAGTGCTTTAACAGCAGGTTGGAGATTGAATGAAATGGCAGTAAATAGGCTACATGTTAAAAAGGGTGATCTTGTTCAGGTAATGGCGGGCAAGGAAAAAGGTAAACAAGGTAAGGTGGTTCGGGTATTTCCGGCTAAAGCTCGTCTTACAGTTGAGAACCTCAATATTGTTAAACGCCATACCCGCCCTTCGCAGACGAACCAAGAAGGTGGTATTGTAGAGAAGGAGGCCCCCATGGCAGCAGCTAATGTCATGTTGGTTTGCAGCTCATGCAACCAGCCTTCTCGTACCGGAATTCGTGTTCTCGAAGACGGCAAGCGTGCCCGTTTTTGTAAGAAGTGCAATGAGATAGTTGACAAGTAACGGAGTGACAAATGGCCAGGTTGAAGGATAAATATAGGAAAGAACTGGCACCTGAACTGCTCGCGAGTCTGCAACTTGGAAATGTAATGCAGGTTCCTAAAGTAGAGAAGGTTGTCGTAAATATGGGTGTAGGCGAGGCAATTCAGAATGCTAAATTGCTTGAGTCTGCTGTAGAAGAGCTTAGTCAAATAACTGGCCAGAAACCTGTTATAACCAAGGCTAAAAAATCTATCGCTGGTTTTAAGCTGCGTGAGGGTATGCCCATAGGTTGTATGGTCACACTGCGTAATAACCGTGCATACGAGTTTCTGGACCGCTTGATCAATATCGCGTTACCGCGCGTACGTGACTTTAAAGGTATATCCCCTAAAGCTTTCGATGGTCGGGGAAACTATACCCTTGGCATCAGTGAACAGATAATTTTTCCAGAAATTGAACTGGATAAAATCGCTAAAATCGGTGGGCTGAATATCTCTATAGTCACTACCGCCCGCACTGATGAAGAGGGTCGTTCTCTTCTGAGCGCGCTGGGAATGCCTTTTAGGAAGTAATCAGCCCAACTGGAGGAAGATGTGGCAAAGAAATCATTGATGATCAAGGCAAAACGTCCACAAAAGTTTGCAGTACGAAAGTACACACGGTGCCCCATTTGTGGGCGTGCACGTGCGTACTACCGCAAATTTGACATGTGTCGTATTTGCTTACGTAAACTTGCGCTGGAAGGTAAACTTCCCGGCGTACTTAAATCTAGCTGGTAGATTAATTTAAGGAGTTGTTCCATGGCAATGACTGATCCTATTTCGGATATGCTTACTCGCATACGTAACGCGGGTATGGCTAGACACGTTAAGCTCGCAATCCCTGCAAGTAAAATTAAGGTAGCGATAACTGAGGTGTTGAAAAGTCAGGGATATATTAAAAACTACAAAGTAATGACAGATGACATACAAGACTCGCTGGTTGTCTATTTGAAGTACGACTCAGAGCGCAGGCATGTTATTAATGAAATTACGCGGGTTTCGAAACCGAGTTGTCGCTGCTACGTTGGTTACGAGGATATCCCCCAAGTAAAAAATGGACTTGGATGTGCGATTGTATCCACATCTAAAGGGGTATTGTCCGATGTCGCTGCGCGTGAGGCTCAAGTTGGTGGTGAGCTCGTCTGCACCGTCTGGTAGATAACGTAAGGAGTGTAGGCAATGTCAAGAGTCGGGAAAAAACCGGTAATAATACCGGCAGGAGTAAAGGTTGATCTAACCTCCGGATTGATTAAAGTTCAGGGACCGAAAGGTAAGCTTGAGCGTGCGATCTGTGATGGGGTTTTGGTAACTATAGAAGCTGATGAAATCGTAGTGAAGCCTGTTGAAACCGCACGAGTGGATACTTCTAAACAGGGACTATATCGGACACTGATTTCTAATATGGTTGAAGGTGTAACCAGCGGTTTTCAGAGGGTCCTAGAAATTAATGGGGTCGGCTACCGTGGTGACATGAAGGGGAATACCTTGAGCTTGGCTCTTGGTTACTCCCATCCCATAGAGTATTCCGTACCTGAAGGAATTGAAGTAGAAGTAGAGAAACAGACAAAGTTGACTGTGAAGGGTATCGACAAGGAACTTGTTGGTGCTACTGCAGCGAAAATTCGCTCATTCAGATCTCCGGAGCCTTATAAGGGTAAAGGGATTAAGTATGCCGAAGAGCGTATCCTGCGTAAGGCAGGTAAGACTGGGAAGAAATAATTCATAACAGGAGATACATAGTGGCTGGCGTAATTTCAAGAGCGGAATCGAGAAAAAGACGACAAGCGCGCGTGCGACGCAAGGTTACGGGTACTGCTGACAGGCCGCGTCTCTGTGTGTTCCGCAGTTCGAAACATATATATGCGCAAATAATTGACGACACACAAAGTGTTACTGTTGCATCTGCATCGACACAGATAGTAAATCTGGGCGATGGGCTTACCTATACCGGTAACGTTGAAGCGGCGAAAGCTGTAGGCGAGAAAATTGCTCGCAGTGCCCTAGAGAAGGGCGTTAAAAGGGTTGTATTTGACCGTAATGGCTTTGTGTACCATGGCCGGGTTAAGGCAGTGGCAGATGCTGCGCGTGAAGCGGGCCTGGAATTTTAAAAATCGGTAGGAGGTTCCTTTGCGACAAAACGAGCAAAATGAAGCAGAATTGATAGATCGCGTGATCCAGATTAACCGCTGTTCAAAGGTGGTTAAGGGTGGTCGACGCTTCAGCTTTTCAGCCTTAGTTGTGGTTGGAGACGGTAAGGGCCGGGTCGGATTTGGCAAAGGTAAAGCCAAAGAAGTTCCGGAGGCGATCCGTAAAGGGGTTGAGCGGGCTAAGAAAGATATGATCCGGATTCCTTTGAATGACACTACTATCCCCTTTGACATCCTTGGCCATTATGGTGCAGGTAGCGTATTGCTTAAGGTTGCTTCAAAGGGAACGGGAGTTATTGCAGGTGGTCCTGTCCGCGCGGTTCTTGAATCCGCAGGTGTTGAAGATATTTTATCTAAATGTCTGGGTTCCAATAACCCCCACAACGTTATCCGTGCAACTATGAATGCACTTAAACAGCTCAAGAGCCGAGAAGAGATCATGGAGCGTCGCGGCCTACGAGCTTGATCGACGTGCAATGGAGACGCCAGATGAGTGAAAAAATAGAAGTTACACTGAAGAAGAGCGCCATAGGTCGTGACAAGTATTTCAGCAAGGTTCTGAAGGGTCTCGGGCTTGGTAAGTTGCATAAAACCGTAGTTCTACCTGCTACCCCGGAGATACGCGGCATGATTGCCAAGGTCAGCCACATGGTCGCAGTAGAAGAGGGTAAATAGAGGGTTATAACATGGATTTAAGCAATTTGAGTCCCGCACCGGGATCAGTCAAAACCAGAAAAAGAATTGGGCGTGGAGCTGGATCCGGACTCGGGAAAACAGCGGGCAAAGGCCATAAAGGTCAAAATGCGCGCTCGGGTGGTGGAGTTAAGCCTGGCTTTGAGGGTGGTCAAATGCCACTGCAGCGGCGTTTGCCTAAGCGTGGATTTGCTCCCCTGAATAAAAAAGTATACAGTCTTGTGAATTTGAAAGATCTCGAAACATTTGAGACAGATGCCATTGTTGATCCAGAATTACTGATGCGCGCTGGTTTTATAAAAAAACTTAACGACGGCGTGAAGATTCTCGGAGATGGTGAACTCACCAGGGCGCTGACGGTTAAAGCGCATAAGTTTAGTTCAGCTGCCGCCGCCAAAATTTCAGCGGTTGGTGGTAAGACAGAGGTGCTTTAGTCTTGTTTAAGAGTCTGCAGACCATATTCAGCATCGCCGAGTTACGCAGGCGCATACTGTTTACCTTGATGATGCTTGCGGTATACCGTATTGGCTGCCATGTCCCTACTCCAGGGGTTAACAGCCAAGTCCTGGCGACTTTTTTTGAGGGAACGCAGGGCACCCTGCTTGGGCTTGTCAGTGCGTTTACCGGTGGGGCCCTTGAGCGGATGACTATATTCGCTTTAGGGATTATGCCCTATATAAGTGCCTCTATCATATTGCAGCTGCTCACCGTGGTGTCCGATCCGGTTCAGCGTCTGTCAAAAGAAGGGGCACAGGGGCGGAAGGTAATAACTCGCTGGACTCGGTATGGAACTGTTATCCTTTCAGTAGTGCAGGGGACCGGCATCGCGGTAGGTCTGCAGTCCATGCGAGGTCCAGCAGGTGACCCTGTAGTAACCAACCAAGGGATTGGGTTTATTGTCCTGACTGTAATAACACTTACCGCTGGTACAGCGTTTATTATGTGGATTGGTGAGCAGGTTACTGAACGTGGAATTGGCAACGGAATATCTCTGATTATCTTTGCGGGAATTGTTGCCAACATGCCGGCTGCTATTGTCAACTCATTGCGGTTGGTGAAAACCGGCGCTATGCCGTTGTTTACGGTGCTGTTTCTGCTGGCTCTTATGATTATCGTAGTAATGTTCATTGTTTTTATGGAGCGCGCCCAGCGCCGCGTTCCCATACATTACGCCAAACGAGTAGTTGGAATGCGCAACATGGGTGGGCAGACCAGTCACTTACCGCTAAAAATAAATATGAGCGGGGTGATACCACCAATTTTTGCCAGTTCAATAATTATGTTTCCGGCAACAATTGCCAACTTTGTCGATGTGCAGTGGGTGCAGGTTCTGGCATCAAAGATGACGCCTACTCATTGGCTCTATAATGTGTTTTTTGTTGCTTTTGTTGTATTCTTTTGCTACTTCTACACGGCTGTTACTTTTAATCCAGTAGATGTGGCTGAAAACGTTAAAAATCAAGGCGGATATATTCCCGGCATACGGCCAGGGAAGGCCACGTCTGATTATTTAGATACTGTGTTGAGCCGTCTCACCTTTGCCGGTGCTGCATATGTCTCTGCTGTATGCGTATTGCCTTCTATAATGATCAGCCAATTTAATGTGCCATTTTATTTCGGTGGCACCTCGTTGCTGATTGTTGTTGGTGTCGGGTTGGATACTGCATCACAGATCGAGTCGCATATGATTTCGCGTTCTTATGAAGGGTTCATGCGCGGTGCGTCCATAAAAGGTAGGCGCGGTTAGGGATTTAATTATGAATTTGATACTTCTTGGACCTCCTGGTGCAGGTAAAGGCACTCAGGCCCAATATTTAATTGAAAAATACGGTATTCCACAAATTTCCACCGGTGACATGCTGCGTGCAGCAGTTAAAGATGGTACCCCCATGGGTTTGAAAGCAAAGGCTTGCATGGATTCCGGTAATCTTGTTCCGGATGAGGTTGTTATTGGCATCGTGCGGGAACGCCTGCAAAAAGATGACTGCAGTCAAGGCTTTATTCTTGATGGCTTTCCTCGGACTGTGCC
Source organism: Desulfuromonas sp. (assembly GCA_028685815.1). Classification (GTDB taxonomy): domain Bacteria; phylum Desulfobacterota; class Desulfuromonadia; order Desulfuromonadales; family Desulfuromonadaceae; genus JAIVHC01. The sequence goes on along the minus strand of JAQUDG010000073.1, from coordinate 2,617 downwards.
TCAAGCAGATGCTCTGAGCGAAACATTGCAGCAGTTGAATAAGAAGATTGATGCAGCTATTGCTTTGACCGTGGATATTGAGGCCTTAGTTGAACGTTTGGCCGGTCGGCGTACCTGCTCGGCATGTGGTGCGGGTTACCATTTGCTTTACGATCCTCCCCGTGAATCAGGGGTGTGCACCAAGTGCGGTGCTACTCTAATTCAGCGTGATGACGACAAAGAGGAGACTGTACGTAACCGCATGCAGGTATACGCCCAGCAAACATTGCCACTTGTAGAATACTATATAAATGTCGGTATTTTACACGAAATTGCTGGCATGGATAGTATTGAGACCGTTCGCTCTAATATTGAGGCGGCCTTAAGGAACAACCCTTGATTGTAATTAAGTCTCAACAAGAAGTCGATCGCATGCGCAATCCCTGCCGCATGGTGGCTGAGTTTCTTCAGTCCATGCGGGAAGTTGTTAAGCCAGGGATAACGACTCTTGAGCTCAATCAGCTAGCGGAACAGCATTGCATAAGCCATAATGCCGTCCCTGCCTTTAAGGGGTATGGAGGGTTTCCTTTTGCTATTTGCTCCTCCCCCAATGAGGTGGTTGTACACGGTTTCGCTACAGATAATCCTTTGCGTGATGGTGATATTATCAGCATTGATTTTGGGGTGCTGTACGATGGGTTTTATGGTGATGCGGCAATAACACTTCCTGTTGGGAGTATTAGCCTTGAGAAGCAACGTCTGCTTAAAAGCACCGAAGCATCTCTTTATGCTGGCTTAGAACAGGTTCGACCTGGAGCCCACCTGTCCGATGTGTCTGCTGCTGTACAGCAGGTGGCCGAACGAGACGGTTTTTCCGTAGTGCGAGAATTTGTTGGACATGGCATCGGCAGAGAGTTACATGAAGACCCACAGATTCCCAATTACGGAAGCCCTGGCACTGGGCCGGTGCTTAAACAGGGAATGGTGCTGGCGATTGAACCTATGATTAATGCTGGTACGCGTCATGTCAAAATTCTAAGTGATGGTTGGACAGCAGTAACAAAAGATGGTCGTCCATCGGCGCACTTTGAACATACAGTGGCAGTTACGGACGAAGGGTACGAGATACTGACTTGCGTCTAAGAGGTGCTTTTATACGGCACGGTTTCAATTTTAATACACAAAAAAGTAGAGGGCAGTTATGAAGGTTCGCGCGTCAATTAAAGCAATGTGTGATAAATGTAAGCTTATCAAACGCAAAGGTGTTTTGCGCGTGATTTGTGTTAATCCTAAGCATAAGCAGAAGCAGGGCTAGGTCGGGGAGGATAAAACTTTGGCACGTATATCAGGAATAGATTTACCAAGGAATAAACGTATTGAGGTAGCGCTGACCTATATCTATGGTGTTGGCCTTTCTTCTGCACAGAAAATATTAGCTCAGGCTGGGGTTAATCCCGATACACGTTCTGATGATCTTACCGAGGTTGAGGTGGGTCTGATTCGGAAAGTTATCGATGCAGAGCACAAGGTTGAAGGGGATCTGCGCCGCGAGATTTCCATGAATATCAAGCGCCTTATGGATCTGGGATGTTATCGTGGTTTGCGTCATCGCCGTGGTTTGCCAGTACATGGGCAGAAGACTAAAACTAATGCGCGTACTCGTAAAGGGCCTCGCAAAACAGTAGCAGGTAAGAAGAAATAATTGGAGGAACAATGGCTAAGCCCGGTAAAAAAGTCGTACGTAAGGCTAAAGTAAAGAAGAATATAGTTAACGGTGTTGCGCACATCCAGGCAACATTCAACAATACAATTGTAACGATTGCCGACGTCAGTGGTAATGTTATTTCTTGGGCAACTGCGGGGGGCATGGGATTTAAAGGATCTAGAAAAAGTACTCCTTTTGCAGCGCAGGTTGCGGCTGAAACAGCAGCTAAAAAGGCGCAGGAGCATGGGCTCCGTAGTTTGGAAGTAAGCGTTAAGGGTCCTGGTTCAGGGCGTGAATCTGCACTGCGTGCCTTGCAGGCAGTTGGCCTAAATGTAACTTTGATAAAAGACGTAACCCCTATTCCGCACAACGGTTGCCGTCCACCTAAACGTCGCCGCGTATAATTTGGCACGTACGGACTACTGACGCTAGATATTAAAGGATTTATAAATGGCAAAAAATTTTACACCCAAAGGAAAAATAGTGCGTCGCCTTGGCGCCAACATTTACGGTAACCCTAAATATGATCGTTTGCTTGAACGCCGTCCTACCCCACCGGGAGATCACGGTGCGGCTCGACGCGGGAAGCCTTCAGATTATGCTCGCCAATTGCTCGAGAAGCAAAAAGTACGTTTTTGCTATGGCCTGAGCGAGAAGCAGTTCCGTAGTGTTTTCGCTAAAGCGAAAGCAATGAAGGGCATTGCCGGGCACAATATGCTCGAAATCCTCGAGCGTCGCCTTGATAATATGGTATATCGCCTTGGTATGGCTGCAACCAGAGCAGAAGCGCGGTTGTTCGTCCGCCACGGTCACTACCTGGTAAACGGGCGCAAGGTGAATATACCTTCAGCTCTTGTTGATTCCGGTGATGTAATCGAAGTTAAGGAAAAGAGCCGCAAGGTCGAGAAAATCGTCGAGGCACTAGATGCTGTT
>JAQUDG010000072.1 GCA_028685815.1 Desulfuromonas sp. | reverse complement strand
CTCTTGCTCGATAGGGTTCTGGGTTGCCATCACCAGAAACGGCTCACTCATAGGGTAAGTCGTATGCCCGATAGTAATCTGGCGCTCACCCATCGCCTCAAGAAGCGCAGACTGCACCTTAGCCGGGGCCCGGTTGATTTCATCAGCAAGGATAAGATTGTTGAACAACGGCCCCTTATGAAACACAAAACAGCCCTCTTGGGTCCCTGCCTGCGGGCGATACACCTCCGTACCAGTCAAATCTGCCGGGAGCAGGTCGGGAGTAAACTGAATACGATGAAAATCACCCTCCACATATTCCGCCAGCAAGCGGATCGCTCGTGTCTTCGCCAGACCCGGCGCCCCCTCCACCAGCAGATGCCCATCCGCCAACAGCGCAATCAGCAAACGTTCAATAAGTTGGCGCTGCCCGATAATGCGCCCCCCCAGCGTCTGCGCCAGCTCTGCAAAACGATTCTGCAACGGTTCCATAACCCAAAACTCCCCTCGGTTAATATATTCAACAGCCGTGGTGTAAGCCCGCACGTGAACCTGGACAGGCAACATAAGCGCCACAATTATAATCCGATTTGAAGACTAATAATTACGCAAAGTAAAATCAAGTGAGGTAATGCAGAACTGTGCGAAAGCACAGGCTGATTAGGCTAAGCTTGGGAGGGAGATCTCTCCGCCCCATTGGCAACCAAACAGCATCCATTTGATGGGGCCGGTGTTTCATTCCTTTGTCCAGCGCACTAACTGTGTGCGACATGTATTCCATATAAAAAGAACACCATATAGCCTTTAAAAACATTATATGAAATCTCGGCGACACCTCGGGTGCTTTGGGTTACACTTGCGGGATATTTTTCCTCACGCTTCAGGCAAGTTCATCCGCATGTTGCTACAACTCTGAATCTCATCCCCTTTAAGTCCTATGCGAGGTTGTTGTGTCCGCTACCCCCCTTGATATTCTCCATTCGGTTTTTGGCTATCGAGAGTTCCGCTCCCTACAACAAACCATTGTGGATCGAGTGGTGGAGGGAAATAATGCCTTTGTCCTGATGCAGACGGGTGGGGGCAAATCACTGTGCTTCCAGATCCCCGCGCTGTGCCGTGCTGGGGTAGCCATTGTCGTATCACCGCTGATTTCGCTGATGAAAGATCAGGTTGATGCTCTGGTGCTCAATGGGGTACGCGCGGCGTGTTACAACTCATCGCTGACGGCGGAACAGAGTCGGCAGGTGCTGGCGCGCCTGCATCAGCAGGAGTTGGACCTGTTGTATGTGGCGCCGGAACGCTTGATGTCTTCCGCCTTTATCGAACGCCTGCAGACGCTACCTATCGCACTTTTCGCAATCGATGAAGCCCATTGTGTGTCGCAGTGGGGGCATGACTTTCGCCCGGAATATGCCCAGCTGGGGAATTTACGCCATATCTTCCCTGACACCCCGCTGGTGGCTCTAACCGCGACAGCCGATCCGCAAACGCGTCAAGATATTATGCAGCGCCTGCTTCTGTCGTCTGAAGATCTTTTTATCAGTGGCTTTGATCGCCCCAATATCCGCTATACGGTGGTGGACAAACAAAAACCTGCCGTGCAGCTACTTCAGTTTCTTAATGACCATGTTGATGAAGCGGGGATTGTGTACGCGCTGAGCCGCAAGCGAGTGGAGGAGATAAGTACCCGTTTACAGCAGCAGGGTTATGCCGCCGCGGCGTATCATGCCGGGCTGCCCGACAAAACGCGGCAGCAGGTACAGGAACAATTTCTGCGTGATGAAGTGCAGATTGTGGTGGCCACCGTGGCGTTCGGGATGGGAATTGACAAGCCAAATGTGCGCTTTATTGTCCACTACGACTTGCCGAAAAATATCGAAAGCTATTATCAGGAGACCGGACGCGCGGGACGCGACGGCCTACCTGCCGAGGCACTGTTGCTGTTTGGCTATGGCGATATTGCCATCGCGCGGGGCCTGATTGAAAAAGGGAGTAACGCAGAGCATAAGCGGATCGAATTGCATAAACTCAATGCCATGATCAGCTATGCCGAGCCCTTGACCTGCCGACGCCGGGCGCTGCTCGGCTATTTTGGTGAGCAACTCAAGGAAGATTGCGGCAATTGCGATATCTGCCTCAACCCACCTCAGCGCTACGACGCCACCCAGGACGCCCAGAAGGTGCTGTCCTGCGTGTACCGCGTCGGGCAACGCTTTGGTGCCGGCCACGTGATAGATGTGCTGCGCGGCTCACAAAACCAGCGCATTTTAGAGCTTGGACATGATCGCTTGAGCACCTTTGCCATCGGAGAAGATAAGGGCCAGGAATTCTGGGGTGGCTTGATCCGCCAGTTGGTTCATCTAGGCTATCTGCGCCAGGATGTGGCTAACTACTCCGTGTTGAAGTTGACTGAGGAGTCTCGCAGGGTTCTGACCGCTAAAGAGACTCTGCATTTAGCCCGTCCCCGCCTCAAGGCCGCACAAAAGAAAGTAGCTAAAAAACGCGCGCTTGATCTTGATTATGATACGGACTTGTTTGAAGTGCTACGCGAGCTGCGCAAGGAGCTTGCCACCGAGGGTGGTGTCCCTCCCTTTGTCATCTTCAGTGATGTCTCTTTGGCGGAAATGGCTTTTCATCTGCCAATAAACGAAACGGAGATGCTGGCTATCAATGGCGTCGGCAAACACAAAATGGCCAAATACGGACCTCGGTTTATTCAGACTATTCAGCAATATTGCCAACATGCGGTGGCTGAAGCATAGCTCCTCCCCCACACACCAAAATAACGCTAATCACCAATAGTCCATCCGCTTAATTCCAGCTCCACAGTGGACAAACACCCCCTTTTGTTCAATACTTGATCTTTGAGCCCTTCATTTGAGGTAAAATCCTTTGCTGACGAGGAAACCAAGCCATGGCACGCAAACTCTTCATTGCCGCTACCGGGCAACACTGCGGTAAAACCACCATCAGTCTGTCCCTGCTCCATCTGGCCAGAAAAAAATATTCCCGGGTGGGTTTCATCAAACCCCTTGGGCCTAAACCCACCCTGTTTAACGGCATTGTCGCCGATAAGGACGCGGCCCTGATGGCGCAGATTTTAGGCCAGGAAGATTTGCTCGAGCTCATGTCGCCGCTGGTTCTTCACCCAGGAGACACTCAGAAGGTTATACGCAAAGAACTCGACGTTACCCCGATGCAGAAGAAAATTTGCACTGCGTGCGCTGAGTTGGAGAGCAAGTGCGATTTCTTGATTATCGAAGGGGCGGGACACTGCGGTGTGGGCTCTGTCCTTGGAATCTCCAACGCCCGGATGGCTAAGATGCTCGATGCTCCGGTGCTGATGATTTCAGGGGGTGGAGTTGGCAGCGTAATCGATTCCGTGTATATGAATCTGGCTTTATTTGAGCGCGAGCAGGCACAAGTGCGCGCGCTTTTGGCAAACAAAATTGTGGCAGAAAAACGCGATATGGTTCTCGATCTGCTCCAATTAGCCTTTGCGGAGCACCCATTTAGCGTATTTGGAGGCTTCAACTATCAACCAATTCTGGCCAACCCTACCATGCGCCGCATTGCCAGCATTCTGAATCTTGAAATCCACGGCAACCAAGATTCTGCGGAAAAAATAGTCCACCATGTCCAAGTGGGCGCAGCCTCCACGCAGCGCGTGACGGAACTGCTGCGCGAATCAACCCTGGCGATCATCACCAGTAGTCGGGATGAACTGCTGGTAACCCTGAGCGCTCTGTACCAGATGCCGGAATACCGCAGCAAAATTGCCGGGTTGCTAATCCCTGGCAGACAGCCCATAGGTAAAACCACGCAACAGATAATCGACCGCAGCAACATCCCCTACATGCGCACAGAAAAGTACAGCACTTCAGATCTGTATCTAAAGATCAACGACGATGTGTCCAAGATAACCAACGAGGATACCGAGAAAATTGCCCTGGTCCACGAATTGGCAGAAAAGCGCTTTGATTTCGAGGTTTTTGAAAAACAGTTTTTTGGATAATCTTGGGGCACCTTCCTGCAATTTACTCTTCCCAGCTGCCACCCAAGGCTAGATGGAGGTTGACCCGCTGTTCCAACAACAAGCGGTTGACCGCCAGTAAGCTGCCGCTGGCGCTGTCTACCCGTTGTTGCAGAGCCAGAAGATCGAGCAGGGGGACTTCCCCCTCCCGGTACCGGATCTGGGCGACCCGATATGCCTTGTTGGCTTGCTGTAAGGCGATGCGTAGTTCAGTAGCGCGCTGCTCCAGCACTACGCCCTGATCTAGAGCCGATTCAACCTGACTGAAGGCATCCAGCGCAACCTTTGCGTAAGAATCTAACGCCTGCTTCTGATCCGCCGTGGCGATATCTACCTGTGCCTGGCGCTGCCCACCGTCAAAAATCGGTGCCAACAGATTTGCCGTCAACTGCCACACGATGTTCTGCGGATCGAGCACACTAGTCAAAGAGTTCGATGCCCCACCAACATTCGTTGTCAGGCTCAGGGCTGGCAGCTTGGCAGCTTTCGCCTGATCGAGCAGATTGAATGCGGCGGCGACACGTCGTTCGGCCGCCACCAGATCCGGGCGCCGCTCTAGAATCTCAGATGGAACACCTGCCGGCGGATGCGGCGGTGCTTCCGGCAGAGAGGTGCGTAAATCCAACTCAGCACTGGGGTAACGTCCCAACAACAGCTCCAACGCACGCACAGCATCGCGTCTGGCGCTTTCCACGTCGAGCAAATGGCCCCGCACCGTTGCCAGATCGGAGCGCGCCAGAGCCAAATCCTGCGCGGAGGTCATGCCATTGTCATAACGAAGCTGCACAATGCGCAGGGTTTCCTCCAGAGAGCTCAAACTTTTCCGCACTACACCCGTCTGCAGGCGCGCTTCTATCGCGGCAAAATAAGCTTTTGCTGTATTCGCTGCCAATGAATGGCGGGCGAAGCGATAATCGGCCTCGACGGCTTGGGCACTGGCAAGCGCACCTGCTGAACCAGCACGAATCCGCCCCCACACATCTGCCTCCCACCCCAGTTGCAAGCCAAGGGTCAGATCCGTTGTGTTCGGTGTTGAACCCCGTGGGCCCCCACTATACGCCGCCCCTAACCCCAAATCGACACTCGGCGTAAGCGCGGCTCCGGCCTGTACCGCCAGTGCTCGGGCGCGCTCCACATCCGCAGAGGCAGCGCGCAGATCGCGGTTATTGCTTTGAGCTTCCTGCACTAATTCGGTCAGCGCTGAATCCGCAAAGGTCCCGATCCAGCCAATCTCAACCGCAGCACTGGTGGCATCCTCCACCCATTGCTCGGGCGGGATGTCCAGTGTAGCTTCAATTGCGGTGTCGATTTCCGGCTGTGAGACATGTGTAGCACAGGCACTAAACATCCCGCACAGGGCAATAATCCAAAAATGCGAGAAGCGATATTCAAGCATGCGCATGTTCTGTCTCCTCGGTACCGATCTTAAAAAAGATGGCGTATAAAATCGGCACAATGAGTAGGGTTAACAGGGTCGCGAAACTCAAGCCGAAGACCAGCACCACCGCCATCGACTGAAAAAAGGCATCAAAGAACAATGGGATCACCCCGAGAACAGTGGTTAACGAACCCATCATCACCGGGCGTACACGACTCACCGCCGCTTCCACCAGCGCATCGTAGCGCGGCTTGCCGCTATCGATCTCCACATCAATCTGATCCACCAGCACGATGGCATTTTTAATCAGCAGCCCTGAGAGCGACAGCACCCCGAGAACACCCATAAATTCGAGCGGTATTTGCGTGATCACCAGCCCGAACACCACCCCGATCAAAGCTAGAGGTACCACCATCCAAATGACAATCGGTTGGCGCACTTTGCCAAACAACACAAATACCACAATCACCATGGCCATAAAACCAAGCGGTAATGTCGAGGCCAACTCTTCGTTCGATTCTTCTGAATCTCCGTATTCCCCGTCCCACTCTAGGGTATACCCGTCAGGGAGTGGAATGGCCTCGATTGCGGGACGGATGCGGCTGTGCAGTTCTGACGGCAGTTCATCCGGATAGGGATCAGCTTGCGCTTTGATGGTCCAGAGTCGGTCTTCGCGCCGCAGCATGCCATCGCGCCAAATGGTTTGAAACCCTTGCGTAACCTGCGCGATAGGGACTGTTTTCCCAGTGATGCTGCTGGTGACTTGAATGTTCTTTATGTCGGAAATACCCAGTCTCTCAGACTCCGGCGCGCGGGAAACAATTGGAATCAAATCATCCCCTTCACGATATTGACCCACCTGCCGCCCAGAAAAACTGGTCTGTAGTGCATTAGCAAGATCTTCCCGTGACACCCCCGCACGCCGCGCCTTAGTTTCCGCATAGATGGGCTCGATAACGCTGACCGGCTGACGCCAGTCGTCCTTAATGGATTTCGCGCGCCCATCCTTGACCATTATCGCTTTTGCCTCTGCCGCAAGGCGGCGGAGTTCCGTGGGGTTAGGCCCTTTAAAGACTGCTTCTATTTTTGAACCTCCACCGGGCCCGAGAATAAACTGCCAAGTTTTGGCCTGCGCGTCAGGAAACCTTTCCTCGATAAAACTGTCAATACGCGGCATCAGTCCCCCGATTGCCCGATAGTCATCCACGCGTACCAGCAGCTGTCCATAGGCTGAGTTAGGTGATTCAGGACCATAAATGAGCATATAACGCAGTCCCCCGGCTCCGATTGACGCTTGAACCGCATTGACCCCTTCAAGCTGAGCCACAAAGGCTTCGACCTCTTCAATATCCTGGTAGGTGCGCGAAATATCCGTACCTTGCGGGAGCCAATAATCGACAACAATCTGCGGCGTGGTCGAGGTTGGGAAAAATCCCGATTTTACAAATTGGAATGCCCACAACGACACAATCAGCAACACAACCACCGCCCCCGAGCTGACCCAGCGCCAACGCAGAAGAACGTGGATCAGCTGCTTATAATTACGGTAGAAAGCATTATCAGCCCTGCCTTGATTCTGCCCCTCTTTTTTTGGTTTAAACAGCCAGTAGCAGAACAGCGGCGTCAGCGTCACCGCAAACAGCCAACTGTAGAGTAGGGCAATCAGAACCACCCAAAACAGGTGGCCGGTGTACTCCGCCGTATCCCCCGGCGCAAAACCGATGGGGGCAAACGCGATACACCCCACCAGGGTGCCACCCAGTAGTGGCCACTTGGTCTGACTGACGATCTGTTTGGCAATCTGGAGTTTATCGCGGCCGCGCTGAACTCCCACCAAGATCCCCTCGGTGACCACGATGGCGTTATCTACCATCATGCCCAAAGCGATAATCAGCGCCCCCAGGGATATTCTGTGCATCGGGATCGCCACCATATCCATAGTCGCCAAGGTCGCAGCAATGGTCAGCAGCAAGATGCTACCGATCACCAACGCCGATTTGAGCCCCATGAAGATAAGCAGCGTCACAATCACGATCGTTAACGCCGCAATGACATTGACCATGAAGTTATCCACCGAAGCCGCCACTGTTTTGCCCTGATGGTAGAACTCGTGCAGCTCAATCCCCAGCGGACGGCGGCTTTCAGCTGCGGCGATTCTCGCCGTGACCGCTTCACCAACCTTAACGATATTGCCACCAAGCACATTGGAGACCCCGAGCGCGATGGCCATGTGCCCATTATAGTGATAAAGTTTTTCCGGCGGGGTTTTGTAGCCGCGCCACACGTGCGCAATATCCTTTAAGTAGATGATTTTACCGTCTGAAGTTGCCGCCACCTGCAGGTTCTGAATGGCTTCCAGAGAATCTATAGCGCCGCTTGGATCGATGAGGATACGCAGGTCTCCGATTTTGACATCGCCTGCGGAGAGGACTCGGTTCTGTTGGGAAAGGATACTGTAGATATTATTGACCGATACTCCGAGGGCAGCAGCATTATTGCGCGAAATTTCAACAAAGATGGCCTCCTTCAGCTCCCCCGCCAAATCCACTTTGGCCACACCCTCAACCTGCAGCAGCTCACTTTTAAGCTGTTTCGCGTACCGGCGTAGTTCGGCAGGGGTGTAATCGTCGCCGGTGATAAAATAGTACAACCCGAACACATCCCCATAATCATCAACCACTATGGGTGGGTGTGTTCCTGGTGGCAAGGTTGCTTCAACATCTTCTATCTTATTGCGTAGTTTGCCCCAAATCACCTGCAGGTCAGATTTCGTCGGCGAAAAAGCATATTTGATATCGACGGTTATTTCAGAGACTCCAGCGGAAGAGACCGACTTTACTACGTCGACTTCTTGTAGTTGTTGCAACGCCTGCTCCAGAGGGTCGCTCACCTCTTCAGCAACTTCGAGTGGGCTAGCCCCTGGATAGTGGGTAATTACCAGAGCACTGCGAATGGTGAATTCCGGATCTTCCAGGCGCGGCATATGCTGGTAAGACGTCCAACCACCCAGCAGTGCCAGCAGAATGACAATTACGCTGAACACCTGATTTTTAATGCTGAATTCGGCGAAGTTCATGGTTTACTCTCATCTTTCTCGCCCCTAAGCGGACGATATATCCATGGTAACTACGGTACTTTCAGGTGCCTAATCTGTCCAAGGACGAACCTGCATCCCTTCGGACAGATATGCGGCACCAGCAGCTACAATGGACTCGCCCACCGCGAGACCCTCAGTTATCACCAAGGTCTCACCGATCCCCTCCTGCACCGTGACCGCTCGCTTGGTTACCATCATACTAGGGTTATCCACCACCCACACAAATTGCTCCTGACCGTCGCTCTGTACTGCCGCTAGCGGCACCGTGACATCGGTCTCCTGAGCGATCGCCTGTCTGGAGGATGACTGCATTACGATATCTGCGCTCATTCCCGGTAGAAGCTGTAGGTTGTCAGGCACCGGAAATGAGAAGGTGATGGCATAGGTTTGCGAGACGACGTCAGCCTCTAAGGTCGCTTCTTGAAACTGCGCTGGGATGTACGTTTCTGGTGCCGCGCTCAGAACCACATACACACCTTCGTCGCGACGGCTCGGGGTGGAAGCGATAACGCTAGCAGGTAGATTAATAGTGGCTTCCCACTGTTCCGCATCAATCATGGAAGCGATGATGACGCCAGGTTGAACATTCTGCAGACGCTTGACCGGCAATCTGGCGATCAGGCCGGAGTAAGGTGCACGTAGTTCTGTATCCGCCAGGGCTTTTTGTGCCGTGTCCAACTGCGCTTTTGCCGAATCGCGCTGTGACTTGCGCTGCTCCAGTTCTCGGCGCGCAATCGCATCCTCCTGTATCAGGCGCACGGCACGCTGATATTCCTGCTCGGCCAGCTCAAACTGAGCCCGAGTCGAATCAACCTGGCTGATAAAATCACGTTGATCCAGTTTCGCAATCAATTCCCCCTGCTTGACCCTCTGAGCTTCTGTGACCGGCAACTCTTGTAACAAGCCCCCAACCTGAAAGGTCAGATTCACTGTCCCTGCCCCCTTAATCACCGCAGGATAACGGACAGTTTCTAGGCCTTCAGCTGCTTGGGCGCTTACGATCTTTACGGGCCGGATTACCGGTGTCGAAGCCTGTGGCACTTCCTTTTCACAGGCGGCGACCAGCAGCAGTACAAAAGACAATATACAGAACCTGGCCAGTCTCTGTTTAAGCATATTCAAGTTCTCCTTAGGTTTTTCACACATTCATCTGGAATGAAGATCTCCAACTGTTCGTGCCTGGGGCGTAAACAGCTACCGCTGTACCTTGCCTTGAACCGTCTTGCGCCCCCACTGTAGCGCCTCCTTGTGGGAATTAAAGAATAGGTCAAGACGCTGAGGCCCTTTGATGGCAGAACCCTTGTCCTCCACTCGTCCCCAGCCGTAATCGGGGATATAAATGCGGGTACGCGGCGGAATGTGGCTCCAGTCGGCCGCGATGGTGCCGTCGTGCCCAAACCACATCCAGGGCAGAATCAGGCGATGAGGTAGCTTCCACGGGTGGGCCAAGGTATCGACCGAGAGCAAACCTGCATAGGGTTCGCGCGGTTTTGTACCCAACGCGGTCTTGCCTGTATACACATCTCCCTTATTCGGCCCTGCGACAAAATGGCGATTCCAGAAATCGGGGAAGTCGCGCCCCCAGGAACAGCATGAAGAACACCCACAATATGCAGTGGTTTTGAAGGTTTTTTGATACGTGGAGCTACACCCACTTAACAACATACCCACACACACAAACAACACTAGTCGCACTCGGCCTCTCCTGTTTCAATAACGGTAACCATCGCATGGCGTTTAATCACTTACGCGATATTCAACCTATTAATTTGCAACATATTTTCCCAAGTTACACTCTTAGCCTAACATGCGCAAAACCATTCAATCCATCTGATTCCCTTTTTCGAGCCCTTTCCTGCGCGTATGCCAGCGGAAGAACTCCCCCCTGTTATAACGGTCTCTTCAGGTGTATGCTGTGGTGTTGAGGTCTTAATTTTGGGCCTCAATAGGCGCGTATGCACAGAGCGGCGGGAAATAAACCAGCAGGAGGGAAACAACATGGGCAAAATAAAAAAAATAGGTATCATTATCTGCATAATGTTACTCGTTGGGGTAATAGGTGGGGCCGTATTAGTTAAAATGCTCATCACCCCTGAACGGGTAAAGGCCACGGTGATCCCTCTGGCAGAACAGCAACTAGGGCGTAGCGTTACCCTTGACTCCATCGAAATCAGCCTATTTTCCGGTATCGTACTGGAAGGGTTTGGCATAAAAGAGCGGGACAGCCAGGAGTATTTCATCCACGCCGAACGCGCACTGCTGCGTTATCGTTTCTGGCCCTTGCTGCGTCTGCAAATCGAGGTGGATGAAATCACCCTGCAGCAACCGCAGATAACCATTGTGCGTCACCGCGATGGCACCTTTAACTTTTCCGACCTGCTTGCAGTCGTCGATCAAGCCCCGGCGCCCACTCCTCCCCCTACACCCACAGCCGAACCCACTGCAGCGCAGGCAGGTGCGGCGGTAGCAGCCATCAACCTGAGTATTGCGAATCTTTCCCTTAAAGATGGACAACTGAATTTTACCGACAATGCCGTTGACGCCCCCCGCTCGCATAAATATGCAATAAACCAGCTGCAGATCAACGCGCGCGCCTTATCGCTGCGTGAACCGTTCCCGGTTAAACTTTCATGCAATATCAACGGTGCACCCTTAGCTTTTAGCGGTGATCTTGATCTCATGCAGAGTTCCATGGATGCCGAAGTAACCTTGAACAAACTAAATGTCGCAGCGTTTTCACCCTACTTTGCGAATGCGATTCCTGGCACCCTCCGCAGCCTTGCCCTCAGCACCAACCTGCAGGTTAAAGCCACCCCATCCAATATAATTTCTAGCGGCAAGCTGACCATGGAGGATATTTCCCTCACGCTAGATGCGCTGCCCGGGGCTTCAATTGTGGATACCGGATTCAAGCTTGAGTATGCGGCGGAATTCAAACCAGAGGCTGCCACAGACAACAATCTCAGCATTTCGAATCTGGCCCTTAAAGATGGGCAGTTGCACTTCATCGATAACGCCATTGACACGCCGCGCTCACATAAGTATGTGATAAATCAGCTGCAGATCAATGCACGACCCATGTCGTTACGCGAACCGTTTCCCGTTAAACTTTCATGCAATATCAACGGCGCGCCCCTAGCTCTGAATGGTGAGTTCGATCTAAAGAAGAGCGCCATGAATGGCGAGCTCTCCCTAGACAAGCTCGATATCGCAGCTTTTTCACCCTATTTTGCGAGTTCGATTCCCGGCAAGCTTAGTAGTCTTGCCCTCAGCACCAAACTGCAGGTAAAAGCTACTCCGACCAATATCATCTCTAGCGGCAAGCTGAATCTGGAGAATATCTCCATTGCGTTGGATGCGCTGCCCGATGCACCTATTGCGGACGCGAGCTTCAAGCTTGATTATGCAGCGGAATACAAACTCGACGCTGCCCAGGTGCACTTAAGCAAAGCCGACATGGACTACAATGGCATCAAGGTACAACTCAGCGGGGCAGTCCGCGCGTTGGATAAAGATCCCGCCGTGGAGCTTGAGTGTGTAACCCAGAACCTCTCCATGGCTACCGCTCTTGCAGCTCTTCCACCCGCACTGAGTTCTAGCGCCGCAGAGAGTAAACCCAGTGGCGCCTTGAGTATACGTGCATCTCTCAAGGGACCCATCAGTGATGGTGCCGCCATATTGCGCAGCGCGGGACTAAAACTCCACGACCTGCAAGCCGACGCCGCAGGATTTCGTCCACACCTGAACGGCCAGTTTATTTTCGAAAAAGAGCGCCTGCACAGCGAAGACTTAACCCTGAAGATCGGGGGCAATGTGGCCAAGATGGATATTACCGCGCGCAATCTATTCGGTACCCCGATTGTGATGACCCATAATATGCGCGCTGAGCGCTTCGATCTCGATGCCATCCTCGCTTCCGCGGCAGCCCCCGCAGCGGCGAGTGGAAAGACGCCGCCAGCCAAACCGGGGAAAGCTCCAAGCCCCACTGCCCCCGAAGAGCTCGGTCCCTTTGCTATCCCCCTGACCCTGGATGGCAACATCTCCATTGGCCAAGCCCTATATCAAGGGCTTGCCATAACAGACTTCAGTATGAAGTATCGGCTGCAGGATAACATCCTCGATGTCACCTCTTTAAGCGGTGCCATCAGCGGTGGAACCTTCTCCCAAAGCGCGCGCGTTGATCTGCGCAAGAAAGGCCTGAACTACAGCGGTAAAACCAGCCTGAAGGATCTACAACTCGATCCGTTGGTAGCTGCGCTGGCTCCCGATTCGGCCAATACTTTGTTCGGTGCTATGACCCTTGATCTCGACTTTAATGGGCGCGGTACCCTGCCGGAGAATCTTAAGCAAAACCTCAACGCCATAGGGAAGCTGAAGGTAGAAAAGGCGCGCATCAGTGGAATCGAGCTGACGAAGAAATTGGCGGAATTCTTAAGTCTAGCGCAGTTGCGGGATATTCGCTTCGACAGCTGTGTCGCTGCTTTGGATATGCGCAACGGCGTGGCACAGGTGGATGGCAACTTTTCTGGAACCAACTTGCGCGCGCTGCCCAAAGGCACCATCGGTCTGGATGAGAGCCTGAATCTGGCTCTGAATGCGCGCCTAGCTCCAAAATTAGCGCAAGAGCTAGACCATAAAGGGCACATCGCCGGATTTCTTGTCGATGCCGAGGGCTGGGCCCTGTTGCCTCTAAAAGTCAAAGGCACTTTTTCCGACCCACGCATCAGCATCGACGAAGTCGCTCTGCAGCAACAGGTGGGCAAAAAAGCAATAGACACCCTCCAGCAGCGCCTACTGGATAAGCTGGCTCCCAAACAAGAAAAACCACAGGAGAGCATACCCAAAAGCACTTCGGAAGCGGGTGCAGAGCCTGAACCAACCCAGCAAG
>JAQUDG010000003.1 GCA_028685815.1 Desulfuromonas sp. | reverse complement strand
CCCCAGGTTAAACCTCGCGCCCGGCACACTGGACTGCGTTCGGGTCATGGGCATGACACGGGGTAACCCCGTACATCAGACCGCACTGTGGGCATAAACTCGCGTAGGTCTGCATCGTAAAAGCGTGTTTACAGCCCTCGCAGGTGATGCTCAACTCTGCCGGCATACTCTGGGTGTCATACCCCATAATACGTAACTTGCGGATTACATCTGCTCCTGAAGCAAAGCTGCCGCTACATCCGTCGTGTCCATCGTGCATGGTTTCTCCTCCTGTAAATGAAGTTTTGCAGTTTCTGTATTTATTCAGAGTTGTTCCAACGTCTCGCCATTGCGAATCCGCTGGCGCAACTGCATCAAGACCCGGTCCATCCGTTCAAGCTCTACCAGATTCGCCCGTTCTGCTGCACTGGTAGTAATCACCTTCTTTATTCCACCGTTGCTAATCACTAAGCGTTTCTCTCCTAGCAAGGCCAGAATCGGATCATGGGTGGCGATAAGGACGATCTTTTCTTTCTGCACCAGCAGTTCCAGCGCCTTTTTGCGCTCGATACCGGCATTCTCAATTTCATCGATCAAAACTACCGGTGATTGGCTCAAAATCGCTATATCTGCAATCATGAGCGCGCGCGACTGGCCCCCACTCAGCGCAGTGATCTGGGTCGTTGCCGCAAACGGCTCCCCCGCCAGGGAGTTAGCCAAGTCCAGCACCTGTTTAATCTTCTGCTCCAGTTCAGGAACGAAGCGGCTCTCTCCGTGAACCCGAATAAATTCCTCCACCGTGAGATCCATGACGAAATTCATGTTCTGCGACAACTGGGCCACCAGTTTATGCCGGGTAGAGAAACGCCACTTTGCATCTGGTTGCGCGTTATTAAGCAGAATACGTCTGCCGGTCGGGGTATCTCCCTGCGCCACCCATTCGATATCGGCAAGCAGTCGACTCTTTCCCGATCCCGTCGGGCCGACGATGGAGACGATTTGCCCCGGTACCAATTCGAGCTCAAACTCTTCGGCGTGGCCGCTTTTATCTCGCCCCGGCAGAATACGAATTGAGTGCACCCGGTCCTGCCCCATATCCAGCGCCTCTACTCCGGCGACATAATCCTGCAGTGCGATTCTAAATTGAGTTGGTGTCATCCCCAAGTGCTCAGTCTGGGTGGCAGACAACGACGCTAACAGGGCATCTATATCCGCCTCATTGCGCGCGACCTCAAGCCCGAATGAGGCGAAAAAATCGATTAACTCCGGCATCCGCGCGCACAACTGGTTAAGCGGAGTGGTAAACAGATCGGCCTGCTTCATTTTTTGGGCTCCTCCACTCCACCAAGTTGAATCTTGCGCACGTTGCCCATCTGGTACTCCTTACCTATCCGCTTTTCGCCCAAACAGTATGAGCACAGCGCCGCCGGCATAGAATAGCGCAGTGATAGCCCCTGTAGAGTATCGGTCTCGGGCGCGGCGAAAAACACGGTACTAAGTTCATACGCGCCCTGGCCGGTTATTCC
Organism: Desulfuromonas sp.; assembly: GCA_028685815.1. Lineage (GTDB taxonomy): Bacteria > Desulfobacterota > Desulfuromonadia > Desulfuromonadales > Desulfuromonadaceae > JAIVHC01. The sequence continues at coordinate 49,023 of JAQUDG010000003.1, read as the reverse complement.
ATTAATATGCATGGTCAGCGCAGACGGGTTGACCTGCACCACCCTAGAGGCAAACACTTCGCGCTCCGCTTGGGATACGATATCGCCCTTGGTTATAACCACCACATCTGCAGTCTTGAGCATCGGGCCAATTTTTTTCGGGGTGCCAATGCCACTGAGATTGTCGATGACACAGACAGAGGTGATCCCTTCGATGTGGGGCGAACAACGGTTACACAGACCGGCACTCTCGCTTATCAGCACGTCAAAGTTCTGGCTGAGCCCCCACTCCAAGCACTCTTCCACATTGCTGACAAAATAATGATCGGGGCACAACGGCCCGGCAAGCCCCTTGCGCACCGGGATACCATGGCGTGCGTACAGCAAGTCATCATCGGTGGCAAGACAATCGAACTTAACCACGCCGACATTGATATTGCGCTGCTGCATGGCCTTGATCACCTGCAGAATAACAGCGGTCTTACCGGACGATGGTGGTCCGGATACGGTGATAAACTTCATCGCAATGCTCCAATGTTATTTCTTATGGGTCTGCTCTTCAATCCTGCCTTACTAGCGTACATTTAAGCACCTGCATCAAAAGCAGCATGAAAAATTTTGTCCAAATACTTAATCCGTTTAGCAATATCGCAGCTGTATATATAATCCCAGCCAAGCCACTCCCACTTAGCGGCGGTGGGCAGGGTATTCTCAACCTGCGGATTCAAAGAGGGGAACAGCCCCTGCTGCGCCATGATGGTACCGACTTCTTCTCCGGCCAAAAATTCTGCCAACGGTGCGCTCGCGTCGCGCTGTGCCGAGCGGGTAAGCATGAAAATTGGGCTTATGATCGCGCCATCTTCAGGCCAGACGATTTCAACGCCGGGGATATGCTGCGCCATGCGGGTGAAAAAATACGGCATGATGGTGACGGTCGGTTTCCGCTCTGTCGCGGCCTGTGCATTCCCCATCTGGGCCGGATGCAGCGCCTCCAGCATCGAGTGCCCCAGGCGTTCAATCCCTGCGGTGCCAAACTCCTTGTGCAGGGTAAGTAGCATCGCGTTGAACAGATCAAAATCTCCCACCGGCATGGCCACCTTGCGCTCAAATTCCGGCTCCAGCAAGGCCTTCCAGGTGCGAGGTACTGCGGTCGTGCCCAATTGCCTGAGGTCCACCATGAATACGGCCGGCACTACCGCAATTATAGAATAATGCCCCTGCGGATCCACCATATCCAGTCCGGCAAAATCAGCGTTGACGCTAGGGTAATCGATGGAATGAAACGCCCCTGCCGCACTGAAACGCCCAATGCCTTCGGGGTCAAAAAACGTGTCAAATCCGGCGGAAAGAAAGATGTCTGGCAGAGCGGATTCTGTTTTGGCAGCATGAATCTCCTCTTCTATCCACTCCGCGCCACCGGATGCAGCCCTGAACCTAGTGGAGATGTTCAGACCGCTACGGGTTGAATAATCTGTGACAAACCTATCGACCGCTTCAAGCAGCGGAACTCGCACCGGACACGGGAGCAGCCCGGCGACATCGATATCTGCGGTGCCGGTGTGACTAGACTCTGGCGCGGTGACATCGACACGCTCGGCTTCGGTGGTGATTTTATCTTGCAAAAGCTTCACAAATGTTTCCACTGCAAAACCTTTGCGTTTCAGGGCAGTCTCCAGTTTCATAAAACGCCCCACCCGTTGCAGATAATCTGGAGTAGTCAACTCCTCTAGATCATTGGCAACAAAGACGTCTTTGGTTTCAGGCCATTGCTGGACAATCTGCTGTATGGTCATGCTCGAATTCGGCAACTTCAAAGTCATTCTCCCTCTTCGTTCTCTTTGCGTGGTCTCTCTTAAATGGCAAATGGCACCGAAGCGGATATATAAATACTCCGGCGCTCTATTATTATCTAGTCGAAGCTAACAAGTACCATAACCTTGCCATAGCACAATTGATTCAGCTCAATTCTGCTTATTATTTCAGCGGGCATATAAAATATGGAGAATATGGGATATGGAGGATACAGCAGTTTTTTAGGGATGGAACCATACGAAAGGGAGCAGAACTGAACTGCCGGGGCAGGCAATACCACGGCAGAGATCAGTCTGGGTTTTTGTTTATACCTACCTTTTTACTTTTTGCTGAGTGCCGTGGTGTCAACAGAGCGCTTTTTGCCAAACACTCGCGCCACCCATATCCCTACTTCATACAGAATGATAAAAGGGAGCGCGATAGAAACCTGAGAGAAAACATCCGGTGGGGTGAGAACCGCGCCAATCACAAACGCGAGTATAAACGCGTAGCGCCGGTTTTTGCCCAGCCAGATATGATCCACCACGCCAAGGCGGGCGAGAAAAAAGATCACTATGGGGAGCTCAAACACTAGGCCGAACGCAAACAGTAGCCGGGTAGACATCGCCAGATATCCCCCCATGGAGAGCATCGCTTCAGTGCCACTGGAGCCGACCCCGAGGTTGATAAGAAACGTAAAGATTACTGGGAACACAAAGGTAAACCCAAAGTAGGCCCCGAGGCCAAAGCAGGCACAACCGGAGATGACAAAGGGGATAGCCAAATGTTTTTCTCCCGGATACAGTGCGGGCGCGACAAAGGCCCATATCTGCCACAGAACAACTGGCAGGGCCAGTAAAAATCCGGCCACCGCGCTAATTTTAAGAAAGGTGAAAAAAGGCTCGGTGGCGTGAATAAACACCAACGAACTCCCCTGCGGCAACGAAGCACGGACCGGAAGGGAGATAAACTCAAACAGTTCCTGTGCAAAACCGTAGCAGAGGGCAAACCCGCCCACCCACGCGAGCATGCAGATTATCAGGCGGCGACGCAGCTCCTCCAAGTGGGAGAAAAAACCCTGCTCATTCTCCACTATCGCCGCCTTCCGCCCCTTTCTGCTTTTTTAGCGGGGTACAGCTTGGCCTCGTAAATTCTCCATTCTGCGACTGGGTAGGTTGGGCATCAACATCGATGTTATGTTTAAGATCATCCGCTGCGTTACGAAATTCCCGCACCCCGCGCCCAAGAGCCCGAGCGACAACCGGCATTTTTTTAGGGCCGATGAAGATAAGCGCAAGCGCCAAAATCAACAGCAATTCCATCATTCCGATTCCGAACATCGACCGCCTCCCACAGACGAGGATTAACTAAGAACCCACAGAGCATGACCCGCGCAGCAAAATCCGCAGTACAAAGTCTTGTTATACTTCCCTCACTTATTCTGTTTTATCTTTGGTGTGAGGTTCCTCCAAAGGGCTGGACTCATCTTCATCATCGCTAAGACCTTTTTTAAAATTTCTTATCCCTTTTCCAACTCCGGAGCCCAACTGGGGCAAACGTTTAGCCCCGAACAAAACAATGACAATCCCGAAAATAATAAGTAACTCTTGAGTTCCCAGTCCAAACATAGCCACCTCTTCCGCTCTTATCTGCCCTATGCGTACCGCTGCTGCGCCAAGTTATAGCAAAGCTTGAACTATCTCGTTATCAATCTACCCGCTGTTGCATCTGCCCCAGGAAATACTCACTTCCAAACTAGATAAAAGAACAACGTAGCATAAACTTTGATATGAAATTTTTCCGCATCGGAGAGTTACCTACCAAAAAGTATTCCCTGAATACAATCAACTGAGGGCTGGCGTGGCCAAGAGCCCGCCAGGACATAGCGCACACAAATCAAAATACATATTTACACTCTATCTGGGTAAAAACCCAGTCTGCCTGGCTGCCATCTGCGACATTTTTTAAAAATTCTCCGGGCCAGAAATGGCAGTATCCTGCCATAAGAACAAACCGTACCTTGGAGTCAAACACAACTGCGTCCAAGTTCCATTGCAGCATAAAGTCAACTTCATCGCCAAGATGGCGACCACTGCTACCTGACAAGTCACGATAGGTGCTAAAATTCTTCGACCATCCATCCTTTTTCTCATCAAGCCAGAATCTATGCGCACCGAAATAAATCTGCACATTTTTTAACGGCACTAGCTCTAAATTAAACTGAAGATCGTGCAAGTTGCTCAAGTCCATAAAATGCATGCGCCGATACATTTTATCGCGGGCACCAAACACACCCTGATATGTCTCCATCCTACCATCATCAGGATCAGAATCTCCCGATGCAAAACTGTACTCAATACTAAGGATCGGATTCCACCGATAATGGTCAAATTTAGTCCCCAGCAGCAGATGTGCTCCCCATGCATCTAGGCGCTGTCTGCCGTAATCTCCCCACTGGTGGACAAGGTTTAGGTCAAAAAACAGCGGTGAAAAATCCCCCGCAGCACGAAATCCCGCATTATGGCATATCAGATCATCCACAGCCGTGCCTGAAATTGCAGTATAACGCTCGTGCAGATCATATTTGAGCAGATAAAATGGTTCAAGCTCAACGTACTATGACACTTGGAGATGACTGTAGAAGCCTGCTCCATACTCTTTATGCCGATGACGCAAACTGAATTGTTCTGGCTCATGGATGACGACACCCCCCCAAATAAAATCAATAAAGTGCTTTCGATGCTTTAACGACAGCTTTATAGCGTCCCATTGATAGCCACCAGAATTGCCCCAACTGCCAGAGCCGAATATCCTGCAATCACCATAAAGAATAGTTTGTCTACCGCCCTTGAACGTCCAAAGTTCGGCGGTCTCATCCGAAACTTCAAGATATGTTTCATATAGCTCGAACTGGTCTTCGTAAGCATTGTGCTTATGATCAAATCTTTTGCTGTAGAACAGATCCGAATCATAGTTGCTTTCAAATACTCTAGCGTCCTGCACTCCCAAAGCCACATGAATATTGGGCGCAAACGCCCAACGCCCACCGGCTTGCACCCGCTGCAGCAAGAACCCATCGGAACGCTCACCTTTTAGTGGGTTTTTTCCATAATGCTTAAAATTAAAATTATGTTGGAATTCGTAGCGATAGCGCACATTTACATATCCATGAAAAGGATCGTGCTCCGCTTGCGCTCTGCCGATCAAAGGTGTCAGCAGGAGCAAGTATAGCAAGGCTAAAATTAGTTCTTTTATGTGCTTTACTACCACCATTGCCCCTTTTCTTACTTTTGACTCTAGGCTAGACGCGATTTCCCCAGCAGTCTAATGACACTGCTTAAATTACCGAGCATCCATTCCGATACAGACGCGTGTAACCAATGAGTTCTAAAGCGAAGTGATTTACATGTTATGCCACGCAGCTACGCGCAACGGCATAGTGATAAGAATCTCTTTCGCGCAAGTTTTTGTTTTTTCGGTGCAGGTACTATTCTTCACAATATCAATATAGTCAGTGACGCCAATTCTCGTCAATTACTTTGTATTGTTATGTTTTTCGGTCACGGGTAGCAATATGGAAAATTAAAAAAAGAAGGTTTGGTCAAGTGTAGGAGGATCGTTAACTACGCGCTAGAATACAATTTGGAGCGCGCACAATAAAAAAAGGCACCCTCTTTTCAGAGGGTGCCATCTTGAACATCAAGCTAACTAGTTGCTTGAATTATTTCTTGATGCCTGCAGCGGTTTCGAGCATTGCTGTTGTAACAGACTTCGGACGCTCAATAGAGTAGCCAAGCGCGCGATCCCAAGTTACGTTGGCGAGGCAACCAAGAGCACGACCAACACCGAACAGTACGGTGTAGAAGTCGTACTCAGTCAAGCCATAGTACCACTGGATAACACCAGACTGCGCGTCAACGTTTGGCCATGGGTTCTTTGCCTTGCCCTGCTCTTCCAGGATCGGCGGAGTAACCTTGTAGATCATGCTTACGAGTTTAAACAGGGGGTAATCCTTCAGCCCTGGGGTATCCAAGCAGAACTGACGCTGTGACTCATAGCGTGGGTCGGTCTTACGCAGAACAGCGTGACCGTAGCCAGGGATAACCTGTCCACTATTCAAGGTGTCCCACAGAGCTTTTTTCAGCTCTTCTTCAGTAGGCAGTTTGCCACCGAGCTTCTCCATGAAGTTCTGAGTCCAGCCAAGAACTTCTTGGTTAGCCAAACCGTGCAGAGGACCGGCCAGACCGTTGATACCAGCTGAGTAAGAATAGTAGATATCAGACAGAGCAGAAGCAACTAGGTGGGTGGTGTGCGCAGATACGTTACCGGACTCATGGTCAGAGTGGAGGATGAAGTACATACGCGCAACATCCTTGTATTCTTCGCTCTGGCCGATCATGTGGGCAAAGTTTCCACCCATATCCAAGTTTGGATCAGCAGCGATATGGGTATCGCCTTTGTACTTCATGCGGTAGATATATGCAGCGATGGGGGCAAGTTTAGCCATCAGGTTGGTGCAGTCTTCCAGCATATCTTCCCAGCAGGTCATCTTGTTGAACTTGCCGGCGGTATAGTTGCTTGCAAAAACAGAGTCACGCTGCATGGCAACGATAGCTGCAGAGAACATTGCCATAGGATGGGAATCACGTGGCATTGCGCGCAGTACGTCAATTACATACTGGGGCACGCAAGAACGCTGCTTCCAGTCCTCAACGATTTCAAGGGTCTGCGCCATAGTAGGCACATCACCGGTGAAGAGCAGATACCAGAAACCCTCAACATAAGGATACTCACTGCCAGGAACTTTAGGCAGAGCAGCAAAGGTCTCAGGAATGGTCAAGCCACGAAAACGGATACCTTCCATGGGGTCAAGATAGGAGATATCTGTTACCAAGCACTTAACGCCACGTGCGCCACCAATTGCCTGAGCAATAGTTACATCACCCAGTTTCACATCACCAAACTCTTTAACCAGTTTGGCTGTCCGAGGACGATGCTCATCAATCTTCTTCTTCAGGACTTCTTTCATTGTGGACATATACTCTCCTTATAATGGAATAAAAACAGGTGGGGTTTACCACCATCCGACTACATTAGACCCGCAACATGATATCCCCCGACATCATATTGACCCGAGCCTTTCCTACTGACTTGAAACTTTACAACTTCAATAAAACAAATAAAACTAAGATTAACAAGTGCAATCAACAAATATATTTAAATTATTTATCCGCTACCGCTATTTCACCCCATCTGCGTCACGACTTAAGCTGCCCTCTGGATTATGCTAGATGGCAAAAAAACCGCGTCAAGAGGTGGTGTATTGCGTGCCTTGTCAGGGCGCGACCTTTGTGGCACTATCATCTTCCTGCCCAAGGGTATGGAAGATACAAATGGGAGTGGAGTCGCTGGGCGATCGTTAATACGACCTCTACTGACTTGCACTGTGTGACTGGATCAGCAGTTTTGAGCCACCGCTTTCGAACCTTGTTTTATGCGCTGTAGAATTGTTATAGCAAAGCCTTTCTTAATGCGTCAAGGTTATTCGGTATACAGTATCCACTCTCTAGTGGCCTGCTGAGGTAGTCTCCAGACTGCCGCTCCAACCGAATTAAAGGGCGCCGAGGGGTTCTAATAAACAGCGAATTAGATCCCCGTACAATTTAATATTGCTACGTGATGGCGTGAGAGGATACTTTGCAGGCTTTCAGCAGTAAAACAGACAACGATATGGACCTTAGAATCGGCTCCATGAAGTTAAGGAACAATGTTCTACTTGCCCCCATGGCAGGCATAACTAATTCCAGCTACCGCCAGATCCACATGCAGGCGGGCGCAGGACTAGTGTTTTCAGAGATGATCAGCGCCAATGGGATGATACGCGATGGCGAGCGCACTCTAGAACTGGCGCAGCATCGTGAATGCGAACGCCCTTTTGCACTGCAGTTGTTTGGCGATGACCCCGCAGTGATGGCGCAAGCTGCATCCATATGCAACGACCTAGCCGACATGCTCGACATCAATATGGGCTGCCCAGTACGGAAGGTAATACGCTCCGGGGCTGGTAGTGCCCTACTCTGTGACCCAAGCCGTGCGGGAGCCGTGATGGCGGCGGTTAGAAGAGAATGTAGGCTGCCGCTGAGCATAAAAATTCGCTCCGGATGGGACCAAGAACACCTAAATTTCCTAGAGATTGGGCACATCGCGGAGCAAGAAGGTATCGAGGCGATAACCCTTCACCCCCGCACAAAAGCCCAGGGGTTTAGTGGTCGTGCTGCGTGGGAAGATATTGGACTACTGAAACAGGCTGTGACCATTCCAGTTATTGGCAGTGGCGATATTTTGTGCGCTGCTGACGCCACCGCCATGTTACGCCAAACCGGTTGCGACGGAGTCATGCTAGGCAGAGGTAGCTACGGGAACCCGTGGTTAATTAGAGACATTCTGGCCATGCGTCAGGGGCTCCCCCTACACACGCCGACGCGCCAAGAGCGGGGGCAGGTTGCGCGCCTGCACCTAGAGCTTCAACGTGAAGATATGCACGATACTCGAGCAATACCCGAAATGCGTAAACATCTATGCTGGTATGCTCGAGGACTCAGCGGAGCAAGCGATTTTCGGCAACAGGTGAATAAAATCCAAGACATCTCAACTCTCTATACCTTGCTTGATGAGTTTTTTGGCTCTGAAGCATCCGCCACAACCAACATCTGGAGCAAGAAAAATGCATAATCCGTCCGCGCTTACGCCGAAAACACAGTCACTAGAGTCAATCATTGAAGCAAAGCTGCGTGCCTCTCTCATGCAGGAAGACATCATTGAAATAAACGATCTGTATAATATGGTTCTGTATCAGATGGAGCGCCCTCTGCTCCGCATCATTCTGGAGAAGACCAAGGGGAATCAGCTTCATGCGGCCAAAATACTCGGGATAAACCGCAACACCCTGCGCAAGAAAATGGCTACTCTGGGCATTACCCCATGCCGCACCAGCAATGGGAAACGCTAGAGTTAATGCCGAAACTGATTTAGCTCCTACCTGGCAAACAGTATGTCTAATGCTCCATTCGCCTAGATTGATTTTCGAACCGGGTAAACTCACCCTTGAACGTCAGATGTACTGTGCCAATTGGGCCATTACGCTGCTTAGCTACAATGATTTCAGCATCATGGGCGTGATCCTTATCACAAGACCCATCCCGACGCCGACACGCTTCGCAGTAGACCGACTCTCGGTATACAAACATGATAACGTCTGCATCCTGCTCAATTGCACCCGACTCTCGTAGGTCTGCCATCATCGGGCGCTTGTCAGTCCTACTTTCCAGCGAACGATTCAACTGCGACAGCGCAATTATAGGCAGTGAAAGTTCCTTCGCCAACGCCTTGAGGGAACGCGATATCTCTGAAATCTCCTGCTGGCGACTTTCCGCGTTGTTACCCTGCATCAACTGCAGATAGTCAACTACCACCAACCCCAAATTATGCTCCGCCTTCAAACGTCTTGCTTTAGCACGTAATTCCAGCACCGAGATAGCCGGAGTATCGTCGATAAAAATATTCGCCTCTGACAACATGCCGGCGCCGTTGGTTAATTTAGGCCAGTCAGAGTCTCCCAGATGGCCGGTGCGTAAACGCGCTGCGTCAACCCGAGACACCGAGCACAACATCCTCTGTACCAACTGTTCCTTGCTCATCTCTAAAGAAAAAATCATCGCTGGAACAGTGCTTTTGGCATGTATAGTCGCATGTTCAATAATATTGACCCCAAACGCGGTTTTCCCCATGGAGGGGCGCCCCGCGACGATCAGAAGATCGCCTTTCTGAAGTCCAGCTGTCATGGTATCTAGATCGGTATAACCAGTTGGAACCCCCGTTACCAACTCCTTGCGTTCGTAGAGTTCCTCGATGGCCTTAAAGGTATCCTGCATTATTTCACGGGTGGAATAATACGAAGGGCGACTGCGCATACCCGCAATATCAAAGATTGATTTTTCTGCCCAATCTAGGGTTTTTTCTATCTCCTGCCCATCATACCCCCGCTTTACAATCTCAGTCGCAACACTGATCATGTGCCGCGCGACAGACTTTTCCTTAACCATGCGGGCATAATACGCCATATTAGCCGCAGTCGGCACATAGTCTACTAATGCGGCGAGATATGAACTTCCCCCCACTTTTTCCAAGTGTCCAGTTTTTTTCAACTCAGCTGTCAACGTAACCAGATCCGCCGGCTCACTTCGATCGCTCAGGCTGACCAGAGCCTTGAAGATTTGCTTGTGACTGTCACGATAGAAATCGTCTGGGATCAGAGTTTCCAAAGCGCGGTTAAGAGCTTCATTCTCGAGCAAAACCGCGCCCAAAACGGACATTTCGGCTTCGAGATTTTGTGGAGGAAGACGGTGAGATTCTATTTCGGCCATGGCAAATTCCACTCAAACGCAAAACCCCCGGAGCCATTGCGGCTGTCCGGGGGCAGTTACATCGGTATTTTACGTGCAGGCAGCCCTATTCAGCTGATACGACACTAATCCCTACTGTTGCAACAACGTTGCCAGGAAGTTTGATGTCGATGCTGTGCTCACCCAACGCTTTAATAGGCTCACCAAGCTGAATCTTTTTGCGATCGACAACAATATTCGCTGCAGCAAGTTTGTCTGCGATATCTGCAGAAGTAACAGAACCGAAGAGTTTGCCATCCTCGCTGGCGCGCAGAGTAAATTCACATTTCTGCGCTTCAATTTTAACCTTCATCGATTCCGAATCCTTAGCGATTGCCAGAGCTTTATGCTCCAATTGACGCTTGTGGTGTTCGAATTCTCTAACATTGCTGCTATTAGCAACAACAGCCAAACGTCTGGGCAACAGATAGTTGCGGCCAAAACCTGGCTTAACCTTAACATGGGCTCCTACATCTCCAAGCCCGTCAACACTTTCTGTTAAAATAACTTCCATTATAACTCCTCCACAAAGGAACTAAGTCGTTTTTACGCGGGGCTTGCGAAAATCAAACCAAAGATCAAATATCCCCAGAGCGGTCACTATCAGCGGCAATGGATTAATTACCAAAACAATGGTGTAAGCAAACAAACGCGCCAAAAACGAAAACGCCTTTTTTCTGAAATAAAACGCTACAATTGCTATGCCCTGTATAAAATACAGCGGCAGCAATACGGTCAAAACATTCAAGGCCGCAATCTTCAGCCAAACCATGGGCAACAACAGAGAAAAACCCGCCCCTATCAATATCCAGATGGCTGGCTCGGCTATCTTAAAATTATGAAAAGCAATGCCAGGCAAAGTAAATCTGCCTCTGCCCACCGTGTAGAGCACCACCACGGTAACCAGATAAACCAACCCTAGCGCAGCGATCGTTATCCCTGCATACGCTCGCTTAAGAAACGACGCTGTGGCTTCCACCACCGCAACGAGTTCTTTTAACTGCTGACCCTCTATACCAGCCTGATTGTAGACAGCATGAATCTGTTCCATCTCAGCATCGATATAGTTAGCCACCAGCGCCGAGACATTACTGTCGGCCATATAGGCAGTAATGATAGCAAGGGTAGCAACAGCGGTGCCACCTACCAGCAAGGCATAAAACACTGCACGGGGCCAGCCGACATTGTGGCGCAAGGCGCAGACCAAGCACACTCCAGGCAGACCGATTTGAGCCAGATACAGCAGAAATGCTGCCCCCCCTGCAGTTGCAAACTGAACTCCTAGCGACACCAGCAAAACCAACACCGCAGCCATGATTCCAGCAGTGTACCCAGCTATAACAAGCGGAACAGCAAGAAACACATGTAGAAATGCTCCAACGGAACCTGCGTACGCTGCGGCCACGAGCAATACCGTACTCAATGCCGAACATATCAGTGTGGTTCCCAGTAAAGTCTGGTTATGCCTAGGTTGCACATGCTTGGGCTGTTCCGCCATTTTCTACTTTTCTCTGTCGTCTACTCGATGGTGCGTTTTGAAGTAAAAGATATCAAAGCAATATTACGTGCACGCTTGATAGCTTCGGTAATTTTACGCTGATGAATAGCGCAGTTTCCAGAAATGCGCCGTGGGACAATTTTGCCGCGCTCTGAAACAAAATACTTCAGTGTGCGCACATCCTTATAGTCAATTTTAATCTCACTGTCCGCACAAAAACGACATCCTTTACGGCGACCAAAACGACGTCGTGCCCCACCTGTTTTATCAAATCCCATGATACCTATCCCTCCTGTTCCGGGTTATTGTCAGATCTAATCTTGCTCTTCGTCCTGCTCGCTGTCATCGTCATCCAAGTCATCTTCTACGGTCTTAGCAGCCGCTTCGGGCGCATTGAGATCGAGGCCATGTTCAAGTAAGACCGTCTGAAACTGCATAATTGCATCATCAAGACGTAGACGTCGTTCAAATTCCTTTACCACGGTGTTGCCAGCAATGAAATTGATTAGAACAAAGGTTCCCTGGTCTTGCTTTTTGACAATATAAGGCAGACGCTTGGTCCCCCATTCCTGACATCTGAGAATTTCAGCACTCTGGTCAGCAAGTATCTGCTTGTATTTTCCAAGCAGAGCAGTGTACTCATCTCCGGCAATCTGTGGCCGAATGATGAAAATTGTTTCATACGTACGCATTTTAACTTCCTCCTTCTGGATTACAGCCCCGGTCATCCCCGGAGCAAGGAGCGAGCGAACAACCCATTTGCCCTGCTCGACTTGCAATCGTCCTAACTAACACATTGCGGTTACGGTGTCCATGCTTTTCATCTAAATAATCACTGAACTAAATCAGACGTTAAACCTGAAATGCATTACATCACCATCGTTAACAACATAATCTTTGCCTTCAATACGCAGCACCCCTTTATCGCGTGCTTTGGCTTCGCACCCGCAACTAACAAAATCGGCGTAAGCAATAACCTCAGCGCGAATAAAGCCACGCTCGAAGTCGGTATGTATCACTCCAGCAGCCTGCGGAGCGCGACTATTTAGCGGAACTGTCCATGCGCGCACCTCTTTTACCCCTGCAGTGAAATAAGTAATCAAGTCAAGAAGCGAGTAACCAGCCCGCACCATGCGGTCAAGCCCAGACTCGGAAAGACCAAGTTCAGCCAGAAATTCAAGTTTCTCTTCCCCATCAAGTTCGGCTATCTCCGCCTCGATCTTCCCGCAGATGATCACCAACTCAGCACCCTGGGAGTGTGCGTACTTACGCACCTGCTCTACATACTCATGTTCACCAGCCAAATCGTCTTCACTGACATTTGCCACATACATGACTGGCTTGATGGTAATCAGATTCAGGTTCGCCACTAACGCGCGTTCCTCGGCGCTGAGCTTGAGCATACGCGCGCTCTGCCCCGCATCAAGACCGACCGTTAACTTATCCAGCACATCCAACTCTGCACGTGCAGCCTTATCGCCGCTAGCTGCTAGCTTACGCAAGCGAGCACTCCGCCGCTCCACAACTTCTAGATCTGCAAGCCCCAACTCTGTCTGAATCACGTCAATATCGCGTAACGGATCAACGCTTCCGTCAACATGCACCACATTATCATCATCAAAGCAGCGTACTATATTCGCTACAGCATCTACTTGGCGGATGTGGCCTAGAAATTGATTCCCAAGCCCCTCACCCTTGCTGGCACCCTTGACAAGCCCAGCTATATCAACGAATTCCATGGTTGTAGGCAGAACCCGCTGTGGCTTCACAATTTTCTCCAAAGCATCCAAGCGTATGTCCGGTACTGCAACCACCCCTACGTTGGGTTCGATAGTACAAAAGGGGTAATTAGCCGCTTCTGCGCCAGCGCTGGTTATCGCGTTAAATATTGTAGATTTGCCGACATTAGGCAGCCCGACAATTCCGCATTTAAATCCCATATTATCAATCTCCAAACAACGATAGCCGAGGCGGTCGCCTCGGCTATCGTCAGACACAAATATTCAGTTAGTTTTATACAAGCAGTGGTGCCAATACCAGAGATACAACACTCATCAGTTTGATCAGGATATTCATGGCTGGACCGGAGGTATCCTTGAACGGATCACCTACTGTATCGCCGACAATCGCTGCCATATGAGCAACGCCACCCTTCTCTTCACCGGCGAGCTTGCCACCTTCGATGTATTTTTTGGCATTATCCCATGCACCGCCACCATTGGACATCATCAGGGCAAGCAGCACACCCGCAAGAGTAGCACCAGCGAGCATACCGCCCAGAGCTTCTTTACCAAGAAGGAATCCGATTACGGGTGGCGCAAGAACTGCGATCACACCTGGAAGAATCATCTCTTTCAGGGCCGCCTTAGCAGAAATGTCAACGCACTTTTCTGACTCAGGTTTGACTCCTTCTTTCCCTTCAAGCAGGCCAGGAATCTCGCGGAATTGACGCCGGATCTCATCTACCATCTGTGAAGCTGCGCGCCCAACACTATTCATGGTCATAGCGCCGATCAGAAACGGGATGCACCCACCGATAAAAAGCCCAACAACTACTTTAGGTTGGATCAGGTCGATGGTCTGCAGGCCAACCGTTGTTGCATAGGCCGAAAACAGCGCCAAAGCGGTCAACGCAGCCGAGCCAATAGCGAAGCCCTTACCAACGGCAGCAGTAGTATTGCCAATGGCGTCGAGGCCGTCTGTTATTGCGCGTACTTCGGGGCCAAGACCACCCATTTCCGAGATACCACCGGCATTATCTGCGATGGGACCATATGCGTCGACTGTCATGGTTACTCCAACAGTAGCCAACATGCCGACCGCAGCAATGCCTATGCCATAAAGCCCAGCAAAAAAGTTGGCCACGAGAATACCCGCGCAAATGATCAGGATAGGTGCAACACAACTCTCAAGACCTACGGCAAGGCCGCTGATAATATTTGTAGCTGGACCTGTCTTACTCGCTTCAGCGATGCGAAAAACCGGAGCATCCGCAGTGTAATATTCGGTAACAAGCCCGATGGCGATACCCGCTAAAGAACCTGCGGCAAGGGCCATAAAGATCCCGAAGCTCAAGCCCATTATGGGGATAATAAGCAGTGATGCCACGATGAATAGTCCGGCAGCAACAAAGGTAGTCAGGCGCAGTGCAGTCGCAGGATCTTTATCCTGGAAACGCTTCATAGCGTAGATACCGGCAAAAGAAAATATCAGCCCAAAAGTCACCAATACTAGAGGCAGAAGCATGGCGGCGGAACGGGTAGCCTCACCGTTCGAACCGAGCTTAGCCAGCAGTTCGGGACTTGCAGCAGCAGCGATTGCCAGGGTTGCGATAATTGAGCCCACATAGGATTCAAAAATATCCGCACCCATACCTGCGGTGTCGCCCACACAGTCACCAACGTTATCCGCAATAACCCCAGGGTTACGTGGGTCGTCCTCAGGAATACCAGCTTCAATCTTACCAACCAGGTCAGAACCGACGTCAGCGGCTTTGGTGTAAATACCCCCACCCACACGGGCAAACAGGGCAATAGAAGAAGCACCCATGGCAAACCCATTGATGTAAGTCGCTGTAGTCGGGTCGCCACCAAAGAAGATGTAGGCTATCCCGAGACCAACAAGACCCAACGAAGCAACGGAAAGCCCCATAACTGCGCCACCGTTGTAGGAAACTTCAAGGGCACGGGCCTGTCCATGTTGCCGTGCAGCTTCTGTGGTGCGCACGTTGGCACGCGTCGCTGCCTTCATCCCGATAAAGCCACAGGACATAGAGCATACTGCACCGCCAAGAAACGCCAGCGCGGTCTGAATCTCCATGCTAATCGCTATCAGGACGAATACAACGCCGACAAATATAGCCAGAGCGCGATACTCCCGATTAAGAAAAGCCATAGCCCCTGAATGAATAGACTCAGCAATCTCAGCCAGCTTCTCGCTTCCAACTGGCTCTGCCTTAACCTTGTTGTACAGAGTGATAGCCATGGCAAAACCCGCTATCCCGATTATTACGGCAAAATACGCCATTGATACCCTCTCCCCTTAGCTATTTGCTAATCGTTCAACACATCTTGTCCATTAAACTCGCACATTGCCTGTTGCGCACCTGAGCGCAGCACTGTTTCCAGTGCGCTGGCTGCATGGTCAAGAACCTTGGTAATATCTTTCTTTTCGCTGGCACTAAAAGGGCGCAGAACAAATGCTGCAGTATCCCCTCCCGCCGGTGGGCGGTCGACGCCGACCCGTACACGGACAAAATCGTTACCCGTAAGCTGGATGATATGACGCAGGCCATTATGACCTCCGTGTCCACCACCAACCTTAACGCGCACAACACCGAACGGCAGGTCTATATCATCGTGTACAACGACAACATCACCACCTTCTGTCTGGGTGGCCTTGCAGGCTGAAGCCACACTAGTGCCACTCAAATTCATGAAGGTCTGTGGTTGTAGTAGCAGCACTTCATTGCCAGCAACATGTCCAACGCCGTATAATGCCTGATGACCCTTTTTCTTGAGACCGATTCCAGCAACCCTGGCTAGAGAGTCAACCACCATAAAACCAACATTATGGCGAGTATCCGCATATTTACTTCCAGGGTTCCCTAAACCAACTACTATCTTCAATCTCTATTCCGTATCCTTAACTTGCTCGTCAGCCGCTTCAACGTCACTCTCTGCGCCATCTTCATCTTCATCAAGTTCGGACTCTTTGAAGCCGACAACTGTAATGACGGTAAAGTTTACGTCATGCACAAGTTCTACATCTTTCGGAGCGGTGACATCTTCGATATGGATACTATCGCCGATTTCAAGCGCACTCACGTCAATCTCGATATGGTTGGGCACCTCGCCGGGAAGACAGTAGACCTCCAATTCGACACGGATAAGTTGCAGGTTGCCGCCCTCTTTTTCACCGGCAGACTCGCCTACAGTGATCACAGGCACCATGTAGTTGCCCTTCTTCTTCAGGTCAACAACTTGAAAATCTACGTGAATTCGTTCTCTTCTGATTGGATTTATCTGCTCGTCTTTTACCATTACATTCAGCCCGTTAAAGGGCTGACCATCTGCGCGCAGAGTGAGAATAGTATTAATACCTGCATCGGTATTCAGAACGGCAGCGAGATCTTTGGGGCTGACGACAATGGGGCAGGTCGCGATATCAACTCCATATACAACCCCTGGAATCAACCCAGCGCGCCGTGCTGTCCTAGCTCCGCCTTTTCCCACACGCTCACGCAATGAAACACTCAGTTCAGACTGTTGCATAACTTTTTATTCCTCCATCTCTATTAATACGGCAAAGCGTTGACACTCACGCATAACAAGCTTTAATTGCTTAACAAGCTGTTAGTTGGAGCCGCCGCCAACATCTCATACATTAGTTATATTTGTGTCATACGAACAGTGAACTTACAGACTCGTCGGCTTGAATGCGTCGAATGGCTTCAGCCAACAACGCCGATACAGACAGTTGACGTAAGGACTTACACCGTTCCAGCTTCGAATTGCAGCAAATACTGTCAGTAACAACAACTTCCTCAATACAGCTGGATTCAATCCGCTCGAGCGCTGGGCCTGAAAGTACCGCATGGGTAGCATAGGCGAATATACGCTTAGCTCCGGCCTCTTTCAACGCCTGAGCGCCGTTACACAGAGTGCCAGCGGTGTCGATCATGTCATCGACTATTACACAGTCTTGTCCGGCAACATCACCAATAATATGCATAACCTCAGAGACATTGGCTCTGCTGCGACGCTTATCGATAATGGACAGCCCAGCGTTGATGCGTTTGGCGAAAGCGCGCGCGCGCTCTGTTCCACCAGCGTCCGGCGAAACCACAACCAAAGGGCCAGTGAATCGGGAGCGAATATCTTCCAACAATACCGGAGCTGCATATATGTGATCTACAGGGATATCGAAGAAACCCTGAATCTGACCTGCGTGGAGATCCATGCTTACGACGCGATCGATACCAGCGGTGGTAAGCAGGTTTGCGACCAACTTACTGGTTATTGGAGTTCGAGGGGCGACCTTGCGATCCTGGCGTGCATAGCCGAAATAGGGAATTACGGCAGTAATGCTTGCCGCTGATGCCCGCGACAATGCATCAACCATAATCAGCAGTTCCATCAGCATTTCATTGCAGGGTGCACTGGTAGATTGCACCACATAGACATCGCGACCGCGAACATTCTCCCCTATCTCAACCATGGTTTCCCCATCGGAGAAACTAGTCACCCTGGCTTTTGCCAGGGGCACATTTAAATCTGCACAAATTTTCTGCGCGAGGGCACAGTTCGAATTCCCCGCAAAAACCTTGAATTTTTCCACGTCTAATCCTGAAGTGTTGACTGAGCCTGATTGATGCTACCAGAAATCTACCCGACAAATGGGCATAAAACAAAAAAAACCTCTCCAGGCACGCCGGGTTACGACATTAAGCCATCGCAAGAGGTTTTATGGCTGGGGCGCCAGGATTCGAACCTGGGAATGCCGGAATCAAAATCCGGTGCCTTACCGCTTGGCGACGCCCCATCAGCATTTAATACTCTGTCTCGTACCGACACTGCCGTGCACTGACTTCTGTCAATGTCGATGGAGGGCGTTATACAACAAACAACGCCGAGGTGCAAACTAAAAAAACTGTTTACTCTCCTCCTGCCCATCTTGTTCGTATTAATTTGCGCTCAGCACACACCCGTCACAACCTCTGTCCACCAGCCATGGGTCTGCGTTAGGCGCCTAGCACTGGCATGGGCACTGGAGTTGTTCATAAACAGGCCAAACACCGTAGGGCCACTGCCGGACATAAGCACCCCACTGGCGCCGCACTCTAGCAAACACTCCATGGCAACCGCCACCACTGGTGCCAGCATCAGCGCTGCCTGCTGAAGGTCGTTATGTAGAATTTGCGACAGGGCCTCGATAGTGCCGGGACACTTCCCTGCCGTACACCATGCTGAATAGCTCTGCACATTGGCGTACACCTCAGCCGTAGACACTGAGACGCCAGGATTGACCAGCACATAGTAACACTCGGGCAAACTGTCCCTAACCGGAGTAAGGCGCTCACCTACCCCTTCGGCCCAGGCCGGAGACTGGCATAAAAAAAATGGCACATCCGCACCCAGCTTTAAGGCTTCTTGCGCCAATATATCATGTCTGAGTCCCAACCCAAGCAGGCTATTTAAAGCAAGCAGAACCGCAGCGGCATCGGAGGATCCACCCCCTAGCCCAGCGGCAACAGGGATGTGTTTTGCGATTCGGATGTCGACTCCGCGCCCCGAAGGATCATGCTGCAATACAGCACGAGCAGCCTGAGTGGCAATATTCTCGTTCCCAACGGGAAGGACAACGCCATCACACTGTACCTGCACAAGAGAGTCATTACGCAGACCTATCCACACCTCGTCATATAAACTGACTTTCTGCATTAACATGCACAGGTCATGGTAACCATCAACGCGGCGCCCCAGCACGTGCAGACACAAATTTATTTTGGCCGGAGCCAAAAACAGCTGCATACCCACCTCAGCTCACACCCCCATATTATCCTGTACGGTGCGTGCCCATTCGAGCGCCTTGAGATATGCATCCATTATCTGTTTTTGACCATATCCAAGGCTTTCGACAATATCCCACTGTCCTTTTTCGTGTGCCTCCACACTCGCAAGGACCTTCCCCAGACTTCCACTGCGCTGCATCAATGCAACCTTGATCTCACGGTCTAGAGGCATCTGCTCTAGCACTTCTTCCAGGGTGGAATCGAAAATGGTATCAAGCAGAGAAAAAAGTCCGACGGTAAAAAACTCTGAACTTCGGTCCGCATCTTCAGACTCGCCGAGCAGTTCACACATTTTGGCTCGCACCAGCGACATGGTCACCACTTCTTTAGGCTTATCATCAATAGATCCGAGCGAGACAACACATGCCCAGTTGCGGATATGCATCACCCCAAGATACAAAATAGCTTGGCGCACAGACCTCATTTGGGACAACAAACTGTAAAAACACGAATTTATCTGGCGTAACAACTTCACACACAGATTCACATCGGTCTCTATAACCTGCTGTAAAGCTTCTACATTAATTTCGGGTCGTTGAATTTCGGCCATCAAGCGCAACATCGTCAGTCGACTTGGCGCTATCATTCTGCCGGACACTACCTGGGGCTTGCTGAAGAAAAAACCCTGGAAATAGTCAAACCCAAGCATCATGCAATACTGAAAATCTTCGTGGGTTTCAACTTTTTCAGCTAGAAGCTTCAGTTCCTTGAGGTCCCGAAGACGCAGTACCTGGCTTGCAACCTGAGCTCGACTCTGTGCCAGTATATCGATTTTAACAATATCGGCGCATGCAACCAGCGCTTGAGTCTCTTCCGACAAGACAAAATCGTCCAAAGCGATCTGATGCCCGGCAGCAGAAAACTGTGCCAGTGCCGCCAAGACCTCCGGCTCAGGTCTAACCGACTCAAGTACTTCGATAACCAACTGGTCTGGTGCCAAACGAACCCCAGCGCCCTTGAGGAGAAATCCGCGCGTGAAATTGCAGTAAGCCTTGGCATGCCCTACCAGACGATCAAGCCCGACATCGATCAGCGAGTTAACGACAACCTCAGAACTGGCGGCATCAGCATCGCTTATAATCGCCCGATCAACATCAGCATGCCGATACAAGAGCTCATAGGCAATAACGTTCATCTTACGATCAAAGATCGGCTGACGTCCTATAAAAATATTGGCCATTGCATTCCACCGCGCTTGCCCAGAAAAACACTAAAACACCCACACCTGGCAACCCACAAGAGTTCAGAACTTTGCATGCAGCAGTATCCTTTAAAACTCAAATACAACTAAAAAAGTCGCGGGAAATTAAAACAGTTACGCCAAGAAAACGCTGTTTTCTCACATAAGAATACGCCAATTCTGAAAGATGACCACCCCTGAATGCATTTAAATTTCACACACCTAACAACTTCAATGATTTCCGGAAGAAAACTAAGAAAGCGAAGGCGCTTAGAAGCAAATATTCAGCCACTAAAAACACCCAGCAAGTAACTAAAGGCAGAAATGAAACTAAAAAAGGCGGAGCAGATCAACCACATGGAACAGCACAACAAAGAACGGTTCCGCTGAGTTAATTGCTTGAGGATTAGGTTGCACGCAATGACTAGTTAAAGTCAGAAATCTGTACTTTGGTGCGAAGCGACTGGCGTTGTTGTGCAAGGCAAAAAGATATCAGTGCGTCACGCATTTCTTGCTCAATGGAAACATAGTGCAGAGCAATTTCAAAGCCACCACGTAGCTTTTCACGTACTCGCACTACCCGTACTGTGCATTTCTGTGGCAATTGCCCCTCAAAATAGAATATGAGTTCATACAATTCGTTGAGCTTGAGAGGGGTATCACAACAGATCAGCGCTCCATTACCACTAATATTGACAGTTTTAGCAGTTATGGGCTCTGGCTTATTATCACTGCCAGGCATTACACGTTGGCAGACAACTGAAACCGGAGCATTGACGCGAAAATACTCGCGTTCCTGTGCGAACGAAAAGCTCTCCATCGCCAGCACGCGCAATACTCGCTGACTCGTAACCGCATCTATATGGGCATACATGGAAACAGTCCCAACCCGAGTATCGAGCGAGAGCAGGATCTTTCCCCCTGGGCGCACAATTTTCATGGGCAATTCGTCAGGACGAAACTTCAACTCAAGATATGGCTCCGCTATAATCCGAGCCACTGCCTCCAGTCGTTCCTTGGCGCCATCTTCCAGCAAAAGATACACGCGTAAAACTGTAGGCTTCTCAAGATGCTTGAAAAGAGCAAAATCTGACATAAACATGCCTCGTTAAATAACGCCAGCGGAAACAGAGTAAGTACGTCAATGACTCACGCGGTAAAAGAACGTCTTGCGGCAGTTCCCTGCCCCTGCGTCCGGTATCCGCTAACAGCATTTCTGCCGCTCTTTAATTCTCCTATTTCCTGAAAAATGAGAGCCATGATGCCACTAATTTTAGGCAAAAGCAAATCATTCATCGCCTTGATTTCTTCCATAAGCTTCAAGCGCTTATGGAATCCTGAATGCGTCGCAAGAACTTCTGGCTGGGCCTGTTCAAGCTGTATTAGCAACGTGGTATCTTCGATCTCTATGCATTGCTGCTGCTCCGCCAAGGCGAGGGCCAAAGGCTCCACCTGCCCTTTTTCGTCAGCCAACTCAGCCGAAACTTGCTGCATCAACTGCAACAGGACCGAATAGCGTTCCACCGAAACCTGTAAAGCCCTATCTAGCTCTGCTAATTCAGAATCCCCTAAACGATTTTTTTCCATGGACTATTCACCCACTCATAATCTCAGAAAAACACTGCGGAGAAAAGACAGAAGAAATTTTCTCCAGAAAAAATGCCTCCTCCCCGGCGCGCTCGTTAGCATGCTGGAGAGGAGGTAAGATTCTATTGCGCGTCCTTAAAAAGTCTAGCCCGAAGCTGACAGGGGGCGATACGCTTCTGGTGCCGCCTGGGCGGAGTATGCATTATTTGATTCTACCTGAGCAGTGGCAGCAGACTCACTGCGCCTGATCTCTATAGCTTCTACCCATGTGGATCTCAAGCCTGTGAGCAAACTTTCCACTACTCGGTATCGAGCGATGTCATTATTAAGATTCGCCGTTGTGAGCTCGCGAGTCATAAAAGCATACAGAGCATCCAGATTCTGGGCGATATCTCCCCCAATCTCGTGATCAAGCGTATTGGCGAATTCTGCAATAATAGCCATGGCGCGCCGAGTACCCTCGAATTTTTTCAACTTGTCCCCAGCTTCAACCCCGGCGATGGCCTGACGGGTAAAGCGGATGGCCCCGTCGTAGAGCATTATAAGGATTTGCTCTGGTGAAGCAGATAAAATCTGATTTTGTTGATACTGCTGCGTGTACGCATTCATTATTTTCCTCCAGTCAACATCTTGCTCATAAATTCCATCTGCTGAGTCAGGAAATTGCTTTGTGAGTTCATTGAAGATACCAGCAGTTCGAGAGTACCAAACTGAGCCCGCATAGTAGCTTCGCGCTTTTCCATCAACATTTCCATGCGCACTACCTGACTATCAATATCTTTAAGAGCTTTATTGTAGCTCTCTTTTTTATCAGCATAAAGTCCTGAACTCACACTAGTGACCTTCAGAAGTGCTGAATTAAAATGCTTCATAACCCCCGGCTCTGTCCCCGAACCGGCAAGCAATGAAACCACATCGTCAAATCCGGTCTCTAAAGCCTTATCCAGTGTACTTTCATTTATATTCAGAGAGCCATCGCGCTGGGTTGATATCCCAAGTTGGCTCAACACCGAGAACTCACCGCCGGCATTTATTTGAGTAGAAAGTAGGCTCTGCAACTGCCGTTTCACTCCATTTATACTACTGTCGCCACGAACCAAATGACTCAGAACATCCTCTTTCCCATCTTCAATCTCAGCAGCAGATGGACGACTGGCTCCAAACTCATCGTATCCGGCAGAGATCCAGTCCATTACAGCGTTGTAGCTGTCAACAAAACCCTGCACTTTTTCTTTTAATGAAGAGGTATCAGGCTGGATATTTATGAGTGAAATGCGATGCTCGGAACTCTCGGGCGATACCTTCTCGCTGACGGAATTAAGGTGCAATTCCACCCCTGGCAATGCGCCTGTCAGAGTGTTACTGTCGCTTCTTATCTCAATGCCATCAACCTTCACTATCGCCTGTTGCGCGGGACGCACCTGTTCAAACCCAAACTCAACACCATTCAAATCTGCGACAACAGTAAAGTCGGTCGTAGCATCCTGACCGGTTAACACCAAGCGATAGGGGGTGGTACCACTGCCGTCATTTATAATGGACGCCTTCACCCCTGTTTGGTCAGCCACGGCATTGATCGCTTCTTGCAATCCCAGCAGTGAATTGCTGCCCTCACCTACATTAATAGTCGTACCGCCGATCTTAAACGTACCCTCCCCGAGAATCGCCTCAGTGGTTGAAGACACCCCACTGGCGACGCTTTTTTGTACCTGGGCTAGCTGTATCACGGCAACATCGTAGCTACCGCTGCCCGCTCCTTTGCTGGTGGCGGTAAAGGGTGCCGACTCGCTTATATTCACACTGCTCTGACGCACCTCGCTGGTGATGTGCATAGAACTGACTGTTTCACGCAGATCATTTAGGAGAGCGTCAAACTGCTTAAACGCATTGAGGCGTGTAGCCTCTGACTCTTTCTGCTTTTCCAGCCGCGCAATGGGGCGCCGCTCAATCTCCATCGTCTGCTTAACGATAGAGTCGGTGTCCATTCCGGTAGCCAAACCACTGAACGTTATGTCTGCCATGATATTCTCCTACCATCTATTCCGTTAGACATTATCCCAGCGCCTCCATGCGCCTTACCTCTGCATGCTCTTATCGGCATGCTTGAAGCAATGGTTTAGAGCAAAAATGATAAGTCGCTCCGCTGCAACATTTACGGTTCGGCTTCAGCGGCACGGTGTTGTGCTTATGCCAAAATGCTCCGCAGAGTTTGGGCGGCGGCTTCGTCAAGGTGTCCTCCCTTAAGTGCCACCGCAACTGTATGGTGCGCCAAAGCCCGGTACACAGGGAGAATTTCAGGACACGCGGTTCTGATCTCTTCTAGATGCGCTGCCACGGTGCCGACATCCGCGCGTGCCACCGGTCCGGTGAGTGCGTGCTGCGCCCCAACGCTCAGGGTATTGTGTACGGCTGCTTGAATTAGGGGGGCAAAGGCGGCCGGAAACATTTCTGCTAGGGGGGGAGATTTAGGGCCCGGCGCGAGAACCGCCTGAGAGACCATATCCTTGCAGAGCTCACATGCTGCATCGATTAGGGTGGTAACATAGTTGGACACCATACAGGCGGCAGCATGATAGCGCACTTTATCTTCCGCGCAGATGACAAAGCTGCGACAGGCGAGATCAGCCACTATTTCATGCCCACGCTCAAGAGCCTGCGTCTCACCCTGCAGGGAGCAGTAACTGCCAGGCAGGGCTGCATAGCCCGCTGTCGGAGAAGCAAAGGCCTGCAACGGATGGAGTGCTAAGGTCTGGAGCTGATGCTCAGCGGGGCACAAGGGGGAAAAAACCTCGGTAGTGTGCAGCCCACTGCAGTGAATCAGCAAGGTGCCGGGGTGCAGCTCAACCCGACTGAGTTCGTCAATCGTTGCGACGAGACTATCGTCAGGCACGGTAAGAAAAATAGCCCTGCTGGCGCTGCAGCGTTCCAAGCAAGTGGTGGCCATTAAGTCTGCCCCGATAAAGACAGCAGCGCTGCGGGTAGCGTCAAGGTCTCGCCCAACTACTGCACTTACTGGATAACCGGCGCTACGCAGTAGGCGTCCTACACTCTGCCCCACGCGCCCCGGACCAACAATTGCGACGGCAGGCTTCACTGAACCTGCACCTCCAGCGTTCCAACATTCTCTATCCATGCACGCATGTGGTCACCAGGTACAACTGGCCCCACCCCAGCAGGGGTTCCCGTGAGGATGATATCCCCAGGCTCAAGGGTAAAAACCCTGCTGATAAACGCGATGATATCGGGAATGCGGTGGACCATGCACTCCGTGTTGCCACTCTGGCGCATCACTGTGTTGACTTCCAAGCCAAGCTTCAGCTTGTGTGGATCACTAACGGCTGCGGTGGGGACAAATTCAGACAGTGGACAGGAGGTGTCAAACCCCTTGGCCAAATCCCAGGGATACCCCTTGCTCTTTAACTGCGTTTGAATATCGCGGAGGGTCATATCAATCGCCACAGCGTAGCCGCGCACTAACTCCATGGCATGACAGGGGGTGACATTTTTACCCACTGCGCCGATTAGAACCGCGAGCTCCACTTCGTGATGACAGTCCTGAGAACAGGCTGGGATGACCACGCTGCCCATGTTCCCCACAATACTGCTGGCAGGCTTACTAAATAGTACCGGCTCGGCGGGAACCTCGTTTCCAAGCTCTTTTGCATGTGCCACGTAGTTGCGCGCTAGACACAGTATTTTACCAACACGGACAGGGCAGAATTCTCCCTGCAGGATTACACTATGCATATAGATCCTCCAGTTCTCCGGCTTACGCAGCGTAATGGCTACAGCACAGCACCACCGCAGCTCTTACGTCACGATTCCACTTAGTTTTTAGCACGCGGTAATTCCCAATTGTTCCGGATCGCAAGGATTCGCACCACAACCACCAAAGTGGCGGCAGCCAAGGCCGAGATGGCGAAGTTAACCTCAAGCATATGACAGGCGTATAAAAGGGCACCCCCAGCGATACAAGGTGAAGCATAAATCTCCCGGCGCAGGATTAAAGGCACCCTACTTGAGAGCATATCTCGAATCACGCCGCCGGCAGTTGCAGTCATCACCCCCATAGCCACCGCAACGATAAAGCTCGCTCCGAAGTTGATCGCCTTCTGCGTGCCAATAACTACAAAAGTTCCCAGACCGATGGCGTCCAGATATAAAAGGGGGTAGACAACTTGCTCAAAGCGATGGTGGAAAACAAAAACCACCACTGCTACTGCTATAGAAAGGTATAGGTAGGTGTCGTTCTGCAAACAAAATGGAGGGGTATCGCCAAGAAGGATATCCCGCAGAGTCCCACCGCCGATGGCGGTAACCACCCCGAGCACCAGAACGCCAAGCAGGTCCATCTGACGCCGGATACCGGCCCAGGCCCCTGATGCAGCAAAAGCTGCTGTCCCAAGCAAGTCAAAAGCGTATAGTAGATTCACGCTTGATCCCCTATAATTGCGTGCATATAGATTTTACATACGACTCTATTCCCAGTCGAACCTGGGCGACACCGAACCAGAATGTTATAAAGCCCCACCTCAGGGATTTGATCAATGCCCTAAGGACCTACAGGTCCGGAAAGGATTACAGCATAAATGTTTTTTCCGTTTGCCGATACACCCAATCCACCCGGGATCAGCCCGGTCACCTTGGGGCTGATCAGCCTCAACGTTGTGGTCTTCATCATATTTACCGTACCTCTAAGCACCACCGCACCCGACATCAATAATCCGTGGCTACTTGAGTACTTAAAAAGCATCGGAGTAGACAACAATGCCCAACTGCACCAAATTTGGAATCACCTAAGCGCCTATCAGGCATTTGTGTATCAATACGGCTATCGTCCGGCAGCCCCTTCGGTCTTGACCTTGTTCAGTTCCATGTTTTTGCACGGTGGACTGCTCCACCTAGGTGGGAATATGCTGTTTTTATGGATATTTGGTGATAATGTGGAGCACCGCCTCGGCAGTCTGCGCTTCCTTCTCGCCTATCTTGGCTGCGGCGTGCTCGCCACCCTGTTCTTTGCTCTGTTCGCCGCTGGCTCCAACATCCCGCTGGTGGGAGCTTCCGGCGCGATTTCAGGGGTACTGGGCGCCTACTTTGTCTGGTTCCCGCGCAACAAAGTTAAAACCTTCGTTTTCCTGTTCCCCTTTATCATGGACTCCATATATCTGCCGGCACGTCTGGTTCTGGGGTTTTACATCCTATTTGACAACCTGCTGCCCTTTTTGTTTGCTGCCACAGGCAGTGGTGGCGTGGCCCATGGCGCCCATATCGGCGGATTTATTGGCGGCGTCATCCTCGCCTTATGGAAATATCAACCCCAGACACCACCACGGGCGCAGCATCATGTCTAAGCCCTCAACTTCCACAGGGTAAAGACATGAGACACGTCTATGGCAAAAGTATTTGTCACAGTATTTATTCAATACCCCTCGCCATCAAAGCGGGTAAATTCGTTATACTTGATTACAGCTGAAAGTTCTTCGCCGTAGGCATGGCTCTTTTCCGAATAGCGATGCAGTTTTTTTACCAATTCGTGTGGGTCATCAGAGCGCATGCGCAATTGACGAAATTCCTTAAAAGCGGCGCTGCGCCCCAAAAGACGGTAATAATCGCGTACTGAGGCCTCTAAGGAGTCGTACTTACGTACCCAGATAGTTTTCTCTCCGCGCTTTTCCCCAGCAGCGATACGGGCTTCATGGGAATTAAATGACCACACCCCGAAAACATTGTTAGCCTCAACAAAAAAACGTGAAGTCCCCCAGGCACTTTCCATCGCGGCCTGAGCCAGAGCCACACTTGGCGGATGCGGCTTAAGCGCCTGCAGCAATTCAGGGTCGGTATCGACTTTGTATTCTAGTTTGAGTTTTGCAATGGCTTCTTGCTTACGTCCTTGCTCCAGCCATCTCTGCACCTGCAGATAGCGCTGCATAAGATCGTCATGAACTCGACCCACTACCGGCGCCAGCGCTGCAAGAAAGCGCTGTTTTTTATCCGATACGCTAAATATCTCTTCAGGTTTTTCTCTCTCCTGTGGCGGCAGGGGCTCTATATCTTTGATTTGCAAAAAAAGCAAAACGACCCCAAGTGCCAGCAGAGCATTCACAAGATAAAATATACCCCTATGCCTCATCTTCGCTCCTTTTCATTGTCGTTCATGCCCCATTTAGTACAAACAAAAAAACCCTGGGGCCAGGGCAATAATAATCTACGAGGATATATTCCTCCCCCCGCGAATGTCAAGAGACAACGCCGGCGCCCACAGGGGGCAGAAGAACACACGTGGAAGATTTTTAAAATAAGTGTTAGGGGTAAATATCTCGGAACTATGCGTTTCTTACGGCTGCCCAAGCATTCTGCAACAGATCTGCAGAAAGATCATGCAAATCAGCACTAACAACACACATCAACTTAAGTTCAATCGCGCGAATAATAACCCCCGTATAAGAAATGGCCGCAACAAAAACATCCTGCTGGCGAATATCCCCCGACTCAATCCCTTCAACTATAACCTGGCGCACCATTTTAAACGGTTCGCTAAAACAGATGGGGACGGTATCGCTCATAAATTCGGAATGCTTCATATATAACAGATATTCCATCATTACAGGATCAGACTCGGTGATATCGAAGCACAGAGTGCCGAAGGCCTCAAGTTTGCCGCGTATGCTTGAAACATCATCCAAGCGTTCCTGCAACATGCTCTGGAAATCATGCATGGTATCTTCATGAATATGGCGGGCCAACGATTCCTTGTTGGTGAAATAACTATATATGGCTCCGGTACTGACGCCGGAAGCTTTCACAATGGCGGGGATGGTCACATTATGATAGCCCTTTTCAACAAACAAATCGCGTGCTACCCGCAGCACACGGCCCATCTTCTCTTCAGGATCGATTTGGCGCCTTTTAGGTTTCAACATGGAACAATCTCCTCACAATATAGATTAAGCAGGCATAAAACATTAAATAACATTGCTAGCCGCGCACATCTGCGCTCAAATTTGTATTTATATGCATAATACAATAATTGGCCATTATGCTACATTTACGCTTCTCTGGCCAGTACTACATGTTGACAGTTTGAACATTCCTTCTGCGCTTAATACAAACCGAAATGGCGGATATGGCAAACTCTTCCACCCACTTCGAGCTCCGAACTACGGCGTCACCTTAGGTATTGCGCCTCTTGTTGCCATATTCTGCAACACCGCCCCAGGGCGAGCCAACTCAGTTACGGCAGCGTAGCCTCCGTCCACGACCATAACGTTGGCATATCCGCGCGCACGCAGATAGGCATATGCTATGGCAGCACGCACTCCGTGCGGGCAAAACACCCCCACTGCCGCAGCGCTATCGATTTCATCCCAGCGCTGCGGCAGCATATCGAGAGGGATATGAACGCACGGTATTCGCCCTGGGAATAACAGGGGCAGGCTGGCCTGTTCTTCAGGCGTGCGGATATCAAGCAAGAGCGCCTGCGGAGTCGCAAAAAGTTTTTCCAGCGTAACCTTGTGTCTGCCGCGCCCGACAAACTCAATATCCATCTGTCTGAGGACCTGATCCAACGCATCAAATTCGCCCATTACCATTCTACCCTCAGCATATTTTTTACCATTACGTCTCTAACCATCACGCCTCTACTTTTGCACTCGAGACCCGGATACTCCAGCACGTATGAATGCGCGGATTGCGGACAAAATCCGGCGGAATGGTGGAACGCGTAATATCTTCGCACTCAAGACCATGTTGCATCAGAGCCTGCACATCAAATTTAAACCGGCGTAAATTAGTGGAAAAAATCAACTCACCTCCCACGCGCAGCAGTGCACTCACCTGTTGAATGAGACCGACGTGATCCCGCTGCACATCAAAGGTATCCTGCATGCGTTTCGAATTGGAAAAACTCGGAGGGTCAAGAAATATGAGTCCGAAGGTAGAGGTACAGCCTTCAAGCCACTGCAGGCAATCTGCCTGCACAAAGGTATGCTCTGGGCCAACGAAACCGTTAATTCGCATATTATCTCGCGCCCAGTTGAGATAGGTAGCCGACATATCCACAGTAGTCGTTGAAGTTGCACCCCCTGCGGCAGCCGCCACACTGGCACTGCCGGTATAGGCAAACAGGTTGAGCACATTCTGGCCTGCAGCTTTATCGCGCAATATTCTGCGGATGGGGCGATGGTCGAGGAACAGGCCGGTATCCAGATAGTCGGTCAGATTTATTCTGAATTTCAGCCCATATTCATCCACGCTGAAAAATTCACCCTGGGTACCCTGTTTTTCATATTGAGAAGTTCCACGCTGGCGCTGCCGCACCTTGACGTGAATTGAAGTGTCGGCTACGTCTAAAATGGTGGGAAGGAGGGTAACTACCTCCCGCAGACGCCGGCGCGCAATGCGGGGATCAACCTCCGCGGGGGCCTGGTACTCCTGTACATGAACTTGATCCGCATAAATGTCGATGGCAACTGCGTAATCTGGTAGATCAGCATCATAAACACGGTAACATTCTATTTCTTCGCGCTTGGCCCAACGGCGCAGCTGTTTAAGATTTTTCTGCATCCGGTTGGCAAACATCTGCGCTGCAGCGGACACTTCCGCTACCGGAGCCAATCCGTGCGCAGCCTCCACCGGAGGACGAAAGTGGGTCTGTGGATTTATATCGAAATGGAGCAATTCACACTTCAAGGCCCCATTGAAAAAGTGATGCTTGCGTCGAGCACGTAGGCCAATCTCAGGACCAAGTTCTGGGGTGCCGGTAAAAATAGCGGCACTCCAGCCATCAAACTGGGTGCGCAGGCGTTCTCCGAGCTGTTGATACAGCACGCGCAACCCCTCCACCTCACCCATGCGTTCTCCATAGGGAGGATTAGCAATTATCAAGCCCGAAGCGTATGTCTGTGGCGAGGGCAGGTCACTTTGATCGAAGTGTTCGAGCTGCTTACACCGGAACTGTGCCACATTTTCAAGCCCAGCACGGCGCGCATTGTACTCTGCCGCAGCAATGGCGCGCGGATCACTGTCGTACCCAAGTAACGGCGGGAGCAAGCCCATACCTACTTCACGGCGCGCTTCGGCCTGCTGTAGTACCTGCTGCCACAGCTCTTCGTCGTGTTTTTCCCAAGCGGAAAATCCAAAGCGCTCGCGCAGAAGGCCCGGGGCGCAATCCGCCGCCATAAGGGCCGCTTCCAGCACCAAGGTGCCAGAACCGCACATCGGATCGAGCAAGGGGCCGCTACGCTTTGCGATGTCGGGCCAGCCAGCACGCTGTAACAGCGCCGCAGCAAGATTCTCTTTCAGGGGCGCTTTTCCTGTATCGATGCGATAGCCCCGCCGGTGCAAACTGGTACCAGACAGATCGAGACTGACAATAAGCTGGTCGCGATAGAGGTGAAGATTTAAACGCCAGTCTGGATTAGAAACATCAACATCGGGACGCTGGCCACAGCGCTCGCGATAATAATCAACCACGGCGTCCTTGGCTTTTAGGGCTATATACTGAGAGTGATACAGACGTGACTGCTGTGCGTTACAGTCCACCGCAAAGGTAGCACTACAGGGGAAGTGTTCCACCCAGTCAATACTACGAACCAGAGAGTAAAGCTGCTCCTCATCGGTTACCTGCTCTTGGGCCAAGGGAAGCAGCACCCTCCCGCCAAAGCGAGACCACAAGCAGATGGTGTATGCCAACTCCAGAGGGCCACTACAAGATACGCCCCCGCGGGTCGGACGCGACTCGACTCCCCCAAAGGCAACAATCTCCTCGTGGAGCAGCGGTTCTAGCCCCTTAGGCGCAGTAACAAAGAGCTGATATTGGGATTCCGTATGGTGATTGTTCACGTTTTTCTAATCCACTTCTACAACTTCAAGAGAAAAATTCAGGGATTTCCCAGCCAACGGGTGATTAGCGTCAAGGGTGACCTTATCTGCACTGACATCGGTGATCTGAACAAGTATCGGTGCGCCAGATTCCATTTCAATCTGAAGCTGAACCCCCTCTTCCAGTTCCAGATCGGTCGGCAGCATGGAACGCTCCACCACAATCTGCTGCTGGGCATCATATTCACCATAAGCCTGCTGCGGCTCTACGCGAAACTCCTTTTTCTCCCCTACGCTCATCCCCTTAACGGCCTGTTCAAACCCCGAGATAACCTGACTTTCCCCGCAGGTGAACTCAAGGGGCTGCTTCCCCACGGAACTGTCAAACTCGGTGCCGTCATCGAATGTGCCGGTATAATGAACCTTTACCAGCGCGCCCTGTTTTACCTGTGCCTTAACCTGAGCCATAATACATACTGCCTTTGCTTGTTTTGGGGTTACAGTAAAGCTTGCAACTGCGTATAACAACTGCGTGGAATATCTCCACAGGCGCGCACCCGCCCGAACTCTGCCCCACCCTCTTCGAGGCCGTGAAAATCCGACCCCCCGGTAGCGATGAGACCACGGTAACGTGTCTGCGCCAGATACCAATCTATGTCGGCGCGTGAAGCACCGTTGTTGTAAACCTCAACTCCCTGCAGCCCAATATCGGTGAGGGCATCAAGGAGCGTGTACATCTCGGCACGGGATGAAGTTATGTAGGGCGGATGAGCCAGAACCGCCACCCCGCCAGCTGCATGAACCATGGCTATGGCTTCCTGCACCGGGAAAAAGCGCTTTGCGACGTTACTCGGCACCAGATAGCGCCTGAAAGCTTCCTCAACATCAGCAACATATCCCTGCCCTATCAGTTCCATGGCTATATGTGGACGCCCGATACTGCCACCTGCGCGACGCTTCACCGCCTTAAAATCAAGCCCGGGATAACCCGCGCGTTCCAACATGACGTTGACGTTGGAAACTATTCGCTCATTGCGCAGAGCGCGAAAAGCCTGAAACTCACGCAAGGCGTCCTGTAACGGTATATCATCGGGACAAAAACCGTAGCCAAGCAAATGGATATCGGGGTAGTTTCTTGAATCGGTTTCCCATACGCAGGAAAATTCTACCCCAGAAATCAGTGTCATCCCCGCACTAACTCCAGCTTTTTGGGCCTCGGCAATACCATCTATACAGTCGTGGTCACACAGGGCTAGCACATCCACCCCACGTTCCGCAGCCATGTTTACCAACTGCGCAGGCGGGTATCTACCATCAGAACAGGAACTATGCACATGCAAATCAACCCGAGAAGCCACCAACTTATCCCTTTCACCAGTGCTTTTCTTCCACTGCCCCCGAGGGGCAATCCCAAGCTGGCTAAAACAGCGTAATTTTCGCAATATAGCATAGTGTAACCCTTGGGCAAAAGGTGAATGCAGCGGAACCCTTTTCACTTACTTCAGGTACACATAAGAGCTTCTATATGAACGAGGCAAAGCTTATCAAATATGTTATGCTGTGCGCTAGGTCCTTCGGCGCAGCCAACGGTCTCTGTTCAGAGCGCCCAAAAGACCCAAAACAAACGCAAAATACCGCGCACTGTCTGCAAATGTAGACTACGCCATTTTGTGTCAAAATACGCCCAGAAACGCTGAATAGACCAGCCAAAATTCGCTTAAACACCTCCCCTGCAACGCTGGAGCACCGAAATGGAACAAGAACGCACCAACAAAAAAACCCCCTCCTCAACTGGCGCAGTGCTGTTTCATATAGGGGCCTTCGTAGCCGGGGCGATTATCCTGTGTTTTTTTTCTTATATCCAAAAAACCATGGCCGGCTATCCTCAACGAAGCGTAGGCTATGTGGTACCAATCACGCTAGGGGGAGGCGTTGCTCTTTACCTCCGCATCCTGATCATGCGTCTACAGCAACACGAACTGAAAACATACGCAGAGATGGGGCCAGAAAGAACGCTCCATAAAATCACCTATTACGTCGCATGTCTCATTGGCGGCAGTGTAGTTTTGAGTGCCTTCTCCGCAACCCAAAAGGTGCTGGCGGGCTATCCGCTAAAAGCGCCAGGCTTTGTCACGCCAATACTGTTCGGGGGCGCAAGCGGAATCATCCTCGGATTATATATGCACCGCACTCGCCAACTTGCAGCGCAGCAGGCCCGAGCACATGCGCACCTGCAGCAGGAACGCAACCGAATCTATGACATTCTAGCCTCCATAGACGATGGCCTAGTGGTGACCGATGAAATCCGCAATATTGAACTGGTAAACAGCGCCGCCGTTGCTATGCTGGAAATTTCTGCCGAAAAAATGCGTGGCAAACCCCTGGCTCAAATGTTTGATAATTGTACCAGTGACAGCACAGAAGGCTTCTTCAACGTTGGCGCCGAAGGAAGCAGCGGTCGCACTTTCCGCCTGCTCACCGCCGACGGTTCCACGCGGGTGGTAAAAGCCAAAATAGCCGCAGTCAACAATGAAAATGTTCGTACCGGCGCGATAATTCTCATCCTTCACGATACGACCGATGAATATAAACTTGAACAGCTCAAAGACGAATTTCTCTCCACCGCAACCCACAATCTCAAAACACCTATTACCGCTATTTCTGGCTACTCCGAACTACTCCTGGCTCAGGAGCAGCTCCCCGCAGAACAGCAGCACGAATTCCTCACCTATATTTACGATAAAGCCTGGCACCTAGACCACATGATTGACAATTTGCTTGCCCTGCGCCGAATCGAAAACGGAAGCGCCCTGTGCCTGCACAAGGGATTTCACAGCGTTGCCGAGATTTTGCAGCCGGTACGCAAACTCTGCCAGGATCTACCTGCCGAAGTCAGCTTCAAGTTTGACATAGATCAACCAGAAACCAGCTTGAATGTGGACGCTAAAAAGATATATCAGGTGCTGGAAAACATTATCGATAACGCGGTTAAATTCTCCCCGAAAAATGGCATTATCAAAATCAGCGCTAGGCGTGAACAGGAACGCTACATATTTAAAATCCAGGATGAAGGGGTGGGGATGAGCAAAGAAGAACTCAGCCACATATTTGACCGCTTCTATCGGGCGGAAAACTGGGGCCAGTCAACCCCCGGAATCGGTCTGGGGATGAGTCTGGTTAAGCAGGTAATAACTGCCCACGGTGGCGAAATTGAGATCCAGAGCAAGCCGCACCAAGGCAGCATCGTCACATTTGGCCTCCCCCTGAGCAAGGGAGCATAAATTACACCACATGCATGCTGACCATTCTATAGCCACAGATCCGCTGCTACAAATTGAAGATCTAAGCACTTTTTTCTTTACCCATACCGGAATAATTAAGGCGGTGCGCAACCTCAGCATGACCCTACATGCAGGGCAGACCACCGCTCTGGTAGGCGAGTCTGGGTGTGGAAAATCAATGACCGCGCTATCGATCCTCG
Organism: Desulfuromonas sp.; assembly: GCA_028685815.1. GTDB lineage: Bacteria > Desulfobacterota > Desulfuromonadia > Desulfuromonadales > Desulfuromonadaceae > JAIVHC01. The sequence continues at coordinate 13,674 of JAQUDG010000003.1, read as the reverse complement.
GGTTGGTGCCAAAACCAGGGCGCATTGTTGATGGGCACATATGGTTCGACAAACGCGACCTAACCCTGTTGGCTCCAGAGCAACTGCGCCGCGTCAGGGGCAACCAGATCGCTATGATCTTTCAAGACCCCATGACCGCATTGAATCCAGTGTTTTCCATCGGAGTCCAGATCGAAGAAGTGCTTTTACTGCACCAAGGGCTCAGCAAAAAACAGGCCAGAACCAAAGCCGCAGAATTACTCCACCAAGTTGGCATGCCCAATCCACAGGAACGTCTAGACTCTTTCCCGCATCAGCTATCCGGCGGCATGCGCCAGCGCGCGACCATTGCCATGGCCTTGGCATGTGACCCGCAGATTTTAATCGCAGATGAGCCTACAACAGCTCTGGATGTGACCATTCAAGCGCAAATAATGCATCTATTGCGCACCCAGCAGCGCCAGCGCCAGATGGGCTTACTGCTAATAAGTCATGATCTGGGAGTAGTTGCGCAACATGCCGATCATATTGCCCTGATGTACGCCGGCATGATTGTTGAGCAGGCTGACACGTTCAGCATCTTTAAACGTCCACACCATCCGTACACCCGGCATCTCCTCAGCTGCGTCAGCACGGACCTAGCCACCTCCATCTCTGCAGCTATTCCACACTCGCAGGAGCAGTGGGCGCCAAACTTTCGCCCCCGTACGAGTGGATTCCCCCCCATGCAACAAGTCGGCAAGAGCCATTGGGTGCGCACTTGGGAGATCGCGGAATGAAGACATTATTACACCTCAACAATGTGAGTAAAACGTTCAGCATCCACAGCCGCGCGCCGGGTTCAAAGTGCAAGGAAGTCCGCGCCGTCAGCGAGGTAAATCTGTGCGTCCACAGGGGTGAAGTTCTGGGATTGGTGGGGGAATCTGGCTGCGGTAAATCTACCCTGGGAAAACTGGCGACACGGCTCCTCCCCGTCGACAGCGGCAGTATCTATTTTGATAACATAGACATCACCCACCTATCTTCCCGACGTATGCGCCCTCTGCGGCGCAAAATCCAGATGGTTTTTCAGGATCCTTTTTCCTCCCTGAATCCACGTATGCGGGTACAGGATATTTTAGCTGAGCCCTTTATTATCCATAGGCTAACCCCTGCCGACATGCGGGCTCAGGTTGAGCAAAATCTCCGCGCCGTGGGGCTCGATGCAGCAGATGCGCAGCGTTACCCGCACGAATTTTCCGGTGGACAACGTCAGCGGATAGGGATTGCCCGCGCCCTGAGCCTGCACCCGGAGCTAATTATTGCTGATGAGCCCGTATCCGCCCTAGACTTATCGGTGCAGGCTCAAATCTTAGCGCTACTGCACAATCTTAAGCGGGAATTTTCCCTGACCTACGTATTTATATCCCATGACCTTTCCGTGGTACAGCGTATCTGCACCAGAGTGGCGGTAATGTATCTAGGGCGCATTGTCGAAACATCTCCAACCCAGGATATCTTCGAAAAACCGCTGCACCCGTATACCGAGATGCTCCTGCAAGCACTCCCCGTTGCTGACCCCCACAGACGCAAAGAATATGTCCCAAGCCCAGATATCCCTTCTGCTCTTTCCCGTCCTGATGGCTGCCCCTTCCATCCCCGCTGTCCCTACGCTATCGCGCTCTGCGCAATCCAACAACCAGAACTTGTCGCCGCAGGCACCATGCAGCAGGTTGCATGTCATCGCTACCTGGAACTACAGCTACGCGGTCTTTAATACCCCCACCCCACTGCTGCACTGAGCACTAAGATTAAGCGTTGACTTGATGTGTCACCAATGGCACACTTGGCTGAATTGCGGATTTTACCGCCATTCCCGCCACCCGCCCTACTACGGAGCTATATAAATTCATGGGTCCGATTAAAACCGTAAAAGAACGTTGCCAAAAATGCTACGCCTGCGTGCGCAATTGCCCCGTCAAGGCTATACGCGTGCGCCCAACCCATGTAGAAGTTATCCATTCACGCTGCATAGGCTGCGGAAAATGCATTGCCGTGTGCACCCAAAAGGCAAAAGTTGTGGCGGACAGCTATGAAAATGCTGTGCAAATCCTGGCACAGAAGAATCGCAAAATAGCGGTTCTTGGCTGTTCTTACCCGGCTTTTTTTAAGGACATATCCCCCAATCAACTCGTTACTGGCCTTAGGCGTCTGGGCTTCGATGAGGTGCATCAGGGTTCATATGGCGCAGAATTGCTCAGTCACGAATATCGCAAGCACCTCAAAACCAAAGCCGCGGCTCCGCTTATAGCTTCACACTGCCCCACCATTGTCGATCTTATCGAACGCCACTACCCACAGATCATCAAAAATCTGATGCCGGTGGTGTCTCCGATGGTAGCCATGGGGCGGATGCTCAAAGGGCAACATGGCGCAGACGCAAGTGTGGTCTATATCAGTTCATGCATCGCAGGCAAATTCGAAATCTACGCAGATGCTGTGGCTGACGCCATCGATGTCGTCCTCACCTATCAAGAACTCAGCCAGCTATTCAACCGCCACAAACTTGATCTCGCGCGCCTGGGCTCCACCCCATTTAACGGACACCAACCAGATAGAGGCTGCCTGTTCCCCATCAGCGGCGGGCCATTTCAGGTACTCGACATCCATCCCGACTTTGCTAATCCCGAGTATATCTGCAGTGAAGGGGAACAAAACTCGCTGGAGATAATCCGTGATCTGGCCGCAGGTCGCATTGAGGCCAAACTGGTTGACATCCGCTTCTGTAACGGCGGCTGTATCGGCGGACCAGGTAAAAACAACCGCCTTACCACCTACTCCAAACAAAAGCTTATCCAGTGCCACTATCGCCGCCGAGACATCTCCTACCGTGAGCCCGCTGTGGCAAATACTGAACACCTAGAAACGGACCTCACCCGTAAATTTTACAACAAACACAAGCCCCTGGAGCTCCCTAGCAGTGAAAGTGTGCGCAAAATCTTACAGCAGACCAACAAACGCACTGCGGCTGATGAATTAAATTGTGGTGGATGCGGTTACAGCACGTGCCGTGATCATGCCATTGCAGTACACCAAGGGCTGGCAGAAATTGAGATGTGTCCGCCCTTTGCCCTAAAAAGGCTCGAAGAGGACCGGCTTATCCTCACCCAAAAATACGAGTTGGCAAAACACGCCCTAGCACAGGAATTTGGAGAAATATCCATCGTGGGCAACGATATCCACACTGCCGACGTTCTGAACCTTATCCACCAAGTTGGCCCGACTCCGACCACGGTTCTTATCCGCGGAGAGAGTGGCACCGGCAAGGAACTAACGGCACGCGCTATCCACGAGGTGAGCCCCAGGGCAGACCGACACCTAGTAACCCTGAACTGCACCACCCTCAACGATAGCCTGCTTGAGAGTGAACTTTTCGGGCACTGCAAAGGGGCATTTACCGGCGCCATAAGTGATAAAATAGGGCTGTTTGAAGCGGCAAATAGCGGCACTATTTTCTTAGACGAGATAGGGGATATTACCCCGAAATTGCAGGCTGAATTGCTCCGGGTTCTCGACAGTGGTGAAATACGTCCCATCGGGAGCACCAAAAGCAAAAAAGTTGATGTACGCCTGATAGCGGCAACCAATAAAAATCTCGAACATGGCCTGGAAGAAGGATGGTTCCGCGAGGACCTATTCTATCGCTTAAATGTCTTTTCTATAACCATGCCTCCCTTGCGCAGTCGTCTCAGTGCGCTGGAAGAATTGGTCGAACATTTTCTACGCCACGCTAGCAAGCGAGTGAATAAACATATCGACAGTATCGACCGCAACGCTATCGATGCTATGCGCCTGTACCACTGGCCCGGAAATATCCGTGAGCTACAGAATATTATAGAGCGTGCAGCGGTGCTGACCAACGACACCTGTATTCATTTGGCCAACCTACCAGTGGTGTTCACTGAACTAATCGGCGGGAAAGCTTCAGACTCAGACCCCGACGCGGCATCTTTGCGCGCCCAGATGGAAAGACAGGCAGACTTGATCGAGAAGGGACTGATAAAAACATATCTGCACAAAAGTGCTGGCAATGTAGCTCTGGCAGCAAGGCAGGCGCAGATCCCAAGGCGAAGTTTTTACCGCTTGCTTGAAAAGCATCATTTGAACAGAGCCGATTTCAAACACCAGAAGTGAGCCTAGTTCGTACACTTACTGCAATACATGCCAAATATGAGCCACTTACGCCACACTGCTTTCGCTAACTGTGCCACTTTAGGCACAAAAAGTTTTTCTATGCCTCTGCACGGAGGTAGAATACTTCAAGATAAATACTTTTAAAATCTAGGTATAGCTAAAGATTTCAGCGCCTTATACCGATGAAATAAGTAGGCGTCCTTGCTCATGTTAAGTAATGGCACGAAAGATGCTATTCAGAGCAACATCACATGACAAGGGAGCAACAAATTTTCTATCCCCCAACTCTATACAGAAAAACCTCCCTTATTTTTACGCCATCGGGTTCTCTCCTTCCGGTGGCGTTTTTTTATCAAGTTGAGCCTTCAACTCAGTCCATGCTACTATAGTGAGCTTTCACGCGAGCTCGGAAGTGGCCGCGCGACCACCGAGGCACAAAACCGCTTTACCCCTTGGGGTCGCAACTAAAAAATAGACACCCCATTGCCCCACACTAAGACCAAACACTGCGGCACCATCCGCAACGAAAACACTGCAGTCAGTAAATTTTCAACCCACTAATTTAACTGGAGAGACTTGCAATGGCAGGACACAGCAAATGGGCCAACATAAAACACCGCAAAGGAGCGCAGGACGCCAAACGCGGTAAAACTTTCACCAAATTGATTAAAGAGATCACTGTAGCCGCCAAAATAGGTGGTGGTGACTTGGATGCGAATCCACGCTTGCGCACCGCAGTCGATAAAGCCAAAAACGGTAATATGCCCAAAGACACCATAGAGCGCGCCATCAAAAAGGGGTGCGGAGATCTCGATGGAGTCAATTACGAAGAAGGCACCCTCGAGGGTTACGGCCCCGGTGGCGCTGCGGTGCTAGTTGAATTTCTAACCGACAACCGCACCCGTACCGTCGCCGACGTGCGCCACAGTTTTTCTAAGCACGGCGGCAGCCTAGGGGTTGATGGTTCGGTTGCATTCCAGTTTGATCGCAAGGGGCTAATAACCCTCAGCGGAGACACGGACTTTGACGCGCTGTTTGAAGCCGCTCTTGAAAGTGGGGCTGAAGATGTGAAAGATGAGGACGGAACCTATGAAATTCTGACGGAACCCTCTGATTTTCCCACGGTGCGCGACGGCCTCAAGGAACAAGGGCTTGAACTTCAGACTGCTGAAGTCACGATGATACCGCAGTCAACAGTCGACTTGGATGAAAAAAAGGCCGAACAGATGCTTAAGCTTATCGATATGCTTGAAGACAACGATGACGTTCAAGAGGTCTACCATAACGCCGATATTGACGATGAAATCCTCGAAAAACTTATGAGCTGACCCATGCGAATTCTGGGGATTGATCCAGGCACCCGCATCACCGGTTATGGCTTAATCGACCAACGCGGCAACCGCCTGACCCATGTGGACAATGGTGCAGTCTACACCCGTAGCTGCGATGAACTCCCCTTGCGCCTAAGTCAAATATACCGCGGACTGCTGTGCGCGATTGAAACCTACAAGCCTGATGCGCTGGCAATTGAAAAGGTCTTTGTTGCTAAAAACGCTGGTTCGGCGCTCAAGCTAGGCCAAGCTCGGGGGACTGCCATAGTGGCGGGGGTCAACGCTGGACTGCCGGTATTTGAGTACAGCGCCCTGCAGGTTAAAAGCGCAGTTGTCGGATACGGTAGAGCTAGCAAAACCCAGGTTCAACAAATGATAAAAGCGCTCTTAAAACTTCCAGAGATTGCCCAAGAAGATGCCTCAGACGCGCTTGCCATCGCCATCTGCCATGCGCACAGTCATGCGCTCGCGCGGCGCGTTGGTCTTAGCAGTGGTGCCACGAACAAACACTGACTAGGGCGTATATCCACTACAACCCCAGAGGAGCTTAAATCATGATTGCCTTGTTAACCGGTACGATGCGCCACAAAAGCCCGGAACATGTCATCATCGAGGCCAACGGGGTGGGTTATAGTGTCGATATACCGCTATCAAGCTACTATGGTCTGCCGGAAGAAGGACAGGCTACGCTGTACATCCATACCCACGTGCGTGAGGACACCCTCAGGCTGTATGGGTTTCTCACCTTAGCGGAAAAAGAAACCTTCATCCTGCTAATTGGAATCAGTGGTATCGGCCCAAAAGCAGCGCTTAATATCCTGTCCCACATGAGCTGTGCCGATCTGCATCAAGCATTGTTTAACGAGGATGTCGCGCGCCTGACAACCGTTCCCGGGATAGGGAAAAAAACGGCTGAACGCCTGATTCTCGAGCTGCATGAGAAAATACGCAAACTAGCCACCGCAAAAAACAGCCTAAGCAAGGAGCAGGAGCCGCTCACTCCTGCACTGAGAGACTCTAGCGCAGACGCCCTCTCTGCCCTGATCAGTTTGGGCTACAAAGAGAAGCAAGCGCGTGGAGTGTTGGAGAAAATGCACATTGATGCACATACGTCGACCCAGGAGATCCTTAAGCAGGCACTGCAGCATCTCACCCGCTAGCAAATTATACCCCCCCAGGACACGATTATGAGCGAACGCCTTATTGACGCCGAAGACTTTGGCGATGATGAACATTTCGAGAATCCGCTGCGACCACGCACCTTGGCAGAATATATCGGCCAACAGCAGGTCAAACAGAACCTCGAAGTATTCATCCAAGCAGCGCGTAAGCGTGCCGAAGCCCTCGATCATGTCCTGTTCTACGGCCCCCCTGGGCTGGGCAAAACCACTTTGGCCAACATCATAGCTAGTGAAATGGGGGTCAACATCAAAAGCACTTCAGGCCCGGTTATTGAAAAAGCCGGAGACCTAGCAGCTATTTTGACCAACCTCGAAGAGGGTGACATTCTGTTTATTGATGAAATCCACCGCATGTCTGCCGTGGTAGAAGAGATCCTCTACCCAGCAATGGAGGACTACCAGATCGATATCATGATCGGCCAAGGACCCTCTGCACGTACCATAAAACTCGACCTGCCCCGCTTTACCTTGGTTGGCGCAACTACCAGAGCTGGTCTACTCTCCTCACCCTTGCGGGATCGCTTCGGTGTTATCAGCCGCCTGCAATTCTATACCGATGAAGAACTGGCAATAATTGTACGACGTAGCGCTGGGATCCTGCAGATCCCCATCAGCGCCGACGGAGGGATGGAGATCGCCAAACGCAGTCGCGGCACCCCCCGCATCGCCAACCGCTTGCTACGCCGCGTACGCGATTTCGCCCAGATAGAGGGAGATGGCACCATTTCGCGCACTACTGCGGACATGGCCTTACTGCGCCTTGAAGTCGATCGATGCGGCTTTGACCAAATGGACACCACCTTGTTGAAAACTATTATCGACAAGTTCGGCGGAGGCCCCGTTGGCCTCGACACACTCGCAGCCGCAATAGGGGAAGAAAAAGATACCATTGAAGAGATTATTGAACCGTTTCTGCTCCAACAAGGATATTTAAGCCGTACCCCACGTGGACGCATCGCTACAGAACTGGCATACTCGCATTTCAAACGTCGCAAGAAGCCACCCTCAAACGATCTCTTTGATTAGCTTTTAACTATGAGTGCTAACACCATTGCCTCTGCGGAAGAGCTCCGCTTCCAAGCGCGCGGCATAATCACCCAAGGACGCTACCCTTTTCGCAAAATCACTACCGATTCTGCCCTGCTTACTGCGGGCGGATACGTCACTCCTGATCTAGTTTTCTGGATAAATCGGGATAGCTGCATTGCTGGTGGCTGCGTGTTTTTCTGTCCGGAGCCACAACTATTGCCTGAACTACTTCAGCAGGCACAGGCATGCGCCGAAGCTTTGGCGCTAAATCAATTTGCCACCTGGAGCTCCAACCAAATAATCATCTGGCAGGCAGAGACTCTGGAAAAACGTTTTGAGCTGGAGCCTCACTCAGATATCGATGGACTGACTGAGCTCCTAGATCAATTTAAGCTTCTGGCTGTGATAGAAGCCAAGAGCAACAACGAACTCACCAGCTGGCATATCAGTAATCTGTGCCTGCAGAGTGTTACCCAAGGGACTCTAAGCCTGAGCGCATACCTGCGCCGTAAGAACTTAAGTGATGGCGAAAGTGCAGCACAGCAGGCTCACAGCAAGCTAATACTCTGTGTGGCACGCATGCTTACCGCACTTCATGCCGACACCCTTCCCTCCCAGACCAAGCCTGAAATTCTGGACAGAACTCTAAAAGATCTCTCTGATCTGCACTCAGGCTTAAAAGCTGAAGAGCCAGAAGTGGGATTGGACAAGAAAAGTAGCATTCTTCTGCACAACCTGCTGCGCCGCTTGGATCAAATTGACCTATTTCGGGGGAATCGCGCCCGTGCCTGCGCCATGCTCGAGCAGCTACTGAGCAGCACCATTCATCCAAGCTGTAAACAACAAAAAAGCTTTGACCTGCCTCCATCCGGGATTTCAGTTTATATGCCTGAAGTAGAACCCGGTACGCTTGAAATCGAAGTTGATACCGGCGCGAGACTTTTATTCAAAAATTTGGCGCGCAAACTGGGTAACGCAGACACCTGCATTACAAATCAGTTTGAGCAACTTTTTTCAGTCCCTACGCCGCTACCACGCACCCATTGCAGCGCCTGCTTTTTCTCTAGCGTCAAACCTGACGCAGCCAGAGTTGATGCCCTTAATGCCCACATGCGCACCGCATGGCCGGGGCGGCGCATAAACTTGACGAAGTCCACCCCGATGGGTCTTTGGCAGTTCACCTATTTGCTGGGCATTCTCGCCGAAGGTGAAAGCATCTACGCTTGCCTTGCACCCGATCTGTTTCAGGCTGTGGGGTGCGACAAGGTTCTGACCTTGATTCATTCCTGCATGACACTTGCTGGTGCAGGATACCGCCCTGAAACCGGCAATGTCGAACTTCTACTGCGCAAGTCAGGCCCCCAGGACGAAGCCACCACGTTCTACACTGAGAGTAAATCCGAAATCTCATGGCACGCACTTGAAGATCCAATAGCCGCCTTTTATTCTGCACTACAACTTGACAGCGCCCAAAACGCGAGCGCTCCTACACCACGTATTAGCGGCAACAAACAGCAGAATCTGCGACAGCAGCTGATCCACGAGTTGGACTCCCAAGGGGTGCCACAATTCCCCACTACATATGTTTTCAATATCCCAGCAGAAAATCTGAAAAAGTTTCACCTTGATAAGGGTCCATGGCATATATGCCAAACCTTTATGGGGCTTTTTTCACTATGTAACAAAGAACAGGACCAAATCTGTGAAGCACGGGCTCCACATGCATATGCGCTAGTGCTGGCTTCGTATCTGGACATCGATGTACTTCTCCCAGCTAATGAAGGGCAGTGTCAGGAAGTCCTGCTCCAGTATCTGCGTGATCTCAACCAAACCTATCTGCATATCATGCAGGAAGCCCATGTACACTTGAAAACCTCAGCCGCTGCGAAACGCTTCGCTAACAAATTCTGGAAGGAGCTGAACCTCCCGCCATGGAACATATGCCAAGAGATTGCGTCACAACTGGGGCTGGAATTGCACACACCTAGCTGATATAAAAAGAACATGTCTATGCAAACGCCTCTGAAATGTTAGAATAGGCGCAGCGTGTCCGCTGTTTGAACTCTCATCCATAGGAGAATACAAGTATGCTCGAAATAGTTGAGAAAACCCTTCTTACCGCTCTTGGTGCCGCGTCCATGACTCAGAAAAAAGTTGAAGAGGTGGTAAACGAATTGAAGGAACGTTTTAACCTCACGGAAGAGGAAGGGCGCCGCCTGAAAGAAAAAGTTAAAACCGCAGCTACCGAACGGCGCGATGAGCTACAGCAAGAAGCCGCTAGAGAAGTGCGCGAAGCTGCGGAGCGGATGGGACTGGTAACCAAAACAGAGTTAGCTGCGCTAGAAGCGCGGATCGCCGCTTTAGAACAGTCATGCTGTAAGCAAGACGCATAGAAAAGCATCCCTGCATATGCTTTCATTGCTCAGCGTCAACCGAAATCTGCGCTCGCTGAAACGCTACCGTGAAATACTCTCAGTCCTGGTCGGACACGGGTTCGGGCATATAATCGAACAGCTTAACATCGATTATTATCTCGAACTTGGACGCCGTATCATCACCAGAGACGCAAAAAAAAAGGCTCTTGAGCGCCTTCCAGACGAGGTGCGTCTGCGCATGGCGCTTGAAGAGCTGGGACCAACTTTTATAAAGCTGGGGCAATTGCTTTCTACTCGAGCTGACATCATCCCCGCCAGCTACATTCTTGAACTCAACAACCTGCAGGATAAAGTCGGTGCTGTTGACTGGAGCCAGATACGCTTGCAGATCGAAGCAGAGCTAGGCGGCGCGACAACAGAGTTTTTCAGGCATGTAGACTCCATCCCCACAGCTGCGGCCTCAATGGCACAGGTCCACAAAGCCCAATTGTGCACCGGGGAATGGGCTGCGCTGAAGGTACGCCGCCCCGGCATAGAAAGAACCATCGCCACAGACCTGGATATCCTCGAAAACCTTGCTAGCCTGATCGACACCCACGGCAACATGGGCAAGCTCTTTTCTGCTGAAGAGATTGTCCGGGAATTCAGACGCACCATTTACCGCGAACTCGACTTCGTCAAAGAGGCGCACAATCTGTGCCGCTTTAAGAGCAACTTCTCTTCCAACGATCGCGTCCATATTCCTGAAGTCTATTGGGACTACACGACCGAAGCCCTGCTGACCATGGAGTTTATTGAAGGGACAAAGATATCCGCCACCGCTGAGCTCAAACACCAGAATATCGACCTTAAACGTCTGGCGCACGACGGCGCGCAGGCCTTTATGGCACAAATAATCGACCACGGCATGTTTCATGCTGACCCCCACCCGGGCAACCTTTTTGTGCTATCGGACGGACGCCTGTGCTTTCTCGACCTAGGGATGGTTGGCCTCATCGACGAAGAAAGCAAACAACAACTTGCAACCCTTATTCTGAGTATTTTCAGCAAAAACGCTGACGAACTAGCTTCCCTTCTCATCAGCACACGACCCGGCGCTCGGGATATCGACAAGAACACCCTTAAACGTGATCTGGCCACCTTCATTGAAGATTATTACAACCTGTCTCTGAAGCGTATCGACTCATATAGGTTCATTACTGAGTTTCTCGCCATCATCCGGGCGCATAAAATAAAATTTCCTTCTAACCTGATCCTTTTGGCAAAAGCACTAATAACCATTGAAGGAATTGGGCGCAACCTCGATCCTGACTTCAATCTCATTGATGAGGTACGCCCGGCAGTGGAAGTCCTGATTCGCAAGCGCCATTCAAGTGAACATCTACGCCGAGAATTCAAGCAAATTCTACGCGATTACTATGAAGTCACCAAGGCTCTTCCCGTTGACCTTAAAGAGTTGTTGTCTCGTATAACCAACAATAATTTCAAAATTGACCTTGAGCACCGCGGCCTTGAACGCCTCATCCGCACTATGGATCAATCCAGCAATAGAATCTCATTCAGCTTCGTGATTGGATCGTTGATAATCGGTTCTTCCCTGATTGTGCAGACTGGGGCTGGCCCTCAACTTTTCGGGTTACCCGCTCTGGGACTGTTCGGATATTCAATCGCCGCATTTTTAGGCCTGTGGCTTGCGATTGCCATCATCGGTTCCGGGCGTCTTTAAACAATAACAGTTGGAACTCTTCAACAACCCAAGCTTAGGATGTCGCCTTCTTAGGCTTACCCTCCCAGATAAAGTGCCCGAATCAATTCCGTGAAAAAGCACTCCTAACGCTGTGCATAAATCGAACACCTTTTAAGTGAGCTCAACAGCAATGTCACAGGTGTGACCGCAGCAACACATCAACAACACGATTCGATGCAACAACACCACATCCAATCCGCCCACACTCTCCCCCGAATATATATATCCAATCAATACAGATGCTTACCCTAGCACCGATACGTGGCACGGGTTTTGCTTATCTCTTAAGTAAGCTTATGTGTGCACATCACACGACTCTACAAAAAATCCTCCACAAAGGAGTTATTACTATGTTGCACCAATGCACTATTACAAATCTTCTACATATCAGCGGTATTGGCCTGCATACGGGTAGCATTATCAACATGGTGTTACGCCCAGCCAAGGCTGGAACGGGAATCATCTTTGAACGCAAAGAGGGCAATATAACCCAGCGCATCAAGGCCTGTGCGCAGAATGTAGTTGATACCAGAATGGCTACCGTGATCGGAGATGGTCAGTTACGGGTCTCCACCATAGAACACCTAATGGCAGCACTCGTAGCCTGCCACATCGACAATCTAATTATCCAGATTGATGGTCCTGAAGTTCCTATAATGGATGGTAGCGCAGCTCCATTTATCGATAAAATCCTCAGCGTCGGGGTAACCCGCCTAGAGCAGAGTCGCAAAATTATCTCCATCACTAAACCTATCCACCTGCAGGAGGGTGATAAGCGGATCAGCATCATTCCGTCACGCTTCTTGCGCATCAGCTTTGATTTAGATTTCAACCATCCCTGCATCAAGCGTCAAAGTCGTTCGTTTAAGGTCTCTCAGCAAGGTTTCCGCCAAGATATTGCCGCTGCACGCACCTTTGGCTTCTATGAAGAGGTAGAATATCTAAAATCGCAGGGACTAGCCAAGGGGGGCTCTTTGGATAACGCGGTAGTAATCGGCACTGATCGAATTCTGAACCCAGAAGGACTTCGATACGCAGACGAATTCGTCCGCCATAAAATCCTTGATACGGTAGGTGACTTTAGTCTGCTGGGGCATTCAATTCTAGGCCATATCAAGTCGCACAAGGGCGGACACGACATAAACCACAAAATGGTTGAAAAAATTCTGGCGTCCCCAGATAGCTGGCGTTACATTGAGTTCAGCAAGTCCGAAGTCCAGGCAGGATTGAGCATACCAGTACTGCAACCCGAGGTTGCTATGGCTAAGGCATGATCAATCAAACTCATAGTTAATACTTTTGAAGGCAGCCCTCGTGGCTGCCTTTTTTATGTCGTGCCCAGCGACTTGCGTGTTCGACTCGGGCGTGAGATTATGCTTGTTAAGCACAAGATAAATACATTTCTTCTGCGCATACCAGCTTTTACAGGAGCTTTTCTTTCCTATGCTCAGACCAAAATCCGGCCAAGAACAACGGAAACGCAGACGCGAATGGACACTCATAGTTCTAAGTGTCATTCTAATCGGCGTATTTCCTTTTTTAAAGCGCCTTTTATTCGAGCAAGCAGCGCAAATCCAAATATCTAACAATATTCTGGTTCTAGCCCTAATCAATCTAAATATCCTACTCGTCATCCTGTTCTTTTTTCTGATCTTCAGAAACATTCTAAAACTTGTGCTGGAGCGCAGGCGTAACACTCCTGGCGCTAAGTTACGCACGCGTCTGGTTGCTACCTTCGTATCCCTATCCCTAATACCTACGTTGTTGCTGTTTTTTGCTTCCGCTGCATTTATCACCAACTCTATCGAGAGTTGGTTCAGCACCGAAGTAGAGAAATCACTGTCTGAATCATTGTCGGT
>JAQUDG010000071.1 GCA_028685815.1 Desulfuromonas sp. | reverse complement strand
CGTCAGCGCCGTGCTGATGGAGATATCGGAAGAGTGGGAAACTGGCCGAGTTTACTTGACTTTTTAAGGATCAACAATCGCTCCAAAGAGAAGTTTTGAATTTACAGAACAGTTGTTGCTTTATCCGCCAAGTGTGGATCGGCATTTAAATTTTGTCGGCCTACGGTTGTAAATTGATGTGTAATTATTTGTAGCTTGTTTAAGCAGTTACGCGAGAGCAAATGAGAAATAACGAAAATACACACAAAAAAAGTGCCCAAGTAGTTGGGCACTTTTTTTAAAGAGATGAGGAACAATGTGCGAAACTTAGAATTTAAGGCGTAACCCAACCATAAGATTACTACTGCTGTACTCAATATCCATGCCACTAGCTGAAAAATCTGAAGGAGCGTGGAGAAAGCGGTAGGATAGATCTAAGGCAAAGTGGGTATCTATATGAAAGGCAGCACCAATGATGACTTGGTATCCAAGCTCTGTGTCGGAGCCAGTATATCCAATTTTACCATAATCAAATACGTATGCACTACCTTTGAGCTTACCCCTTAATAAGCCGATTCCAGCGCCAGCATATGGAGTGAAGCGTGAATATGTGTTGAAGTCATATAAAACGTTAAGCATATAACTCGTAACCTGAATATCCCCCGATTCGGAATAGCTAAATGGTACGTCTAATTTATCCACGTCGTTTTTCTTATACCCAAACTCAAATTCTACCCGTACCGGCTGAAAGTCATAGCCAACACTGGCGTTAACCCCAAAACCTGCATCGTATTCAACGGTAGAATTCATTTTATATGCAACGCCATCATAGAATGCAGTCTCTTCAGAATCTGCGTCATGCGCAATGGTTATGCCGCCAGCTAAACCAATATACGGCCCAGAAGCCAAAGCTGCTGAGGTTGAAGCCAGTAACAAAAGTCCAGCCAATAATATTCTGATTTTCACACGCAATCTCCATTCTTAAGTGGTGTTTTGTTAGGTGTAGCAGCTCTTCATTACTCCTATTTTTATGCAATTCTAATAATTTGTCTTGTTGCGCGCTAATTATCTAGACAAGCTGAAATGTGACACTGCCTGTGCCAGCGGTGTTCAAAATTGAGCATGATCGCTTTTAGAGCGATCATGCTCTTGAATTAACAGAATACGCGTAGGTTATATCTCGCTTGGTGGAGTGTTTCTCTTTTGCCAATATTCGGCTACTACGCTTTACTCAACCGGTCGAGCTTTTGGGTCCACCTCTCTTCATTGTTGATATCTTCAATCGAATACTAACTAATAAATAAGAGAATCATCCTGACCCATAAATAGAAACTGCATATTCCATTTAAGATCCATTCCCAAGTCGGCATATTTTTTACTCCCACTCCCGGTTATCCCTTGGTTGTGATAATAGCCGGTGAGCCGGATTCTATAGTCTATGTTTTTTTCCATAGTATATGGTTGCAATACGCAGACAGGGACGGTTGTGTAGTGGGTAAGTTGGTCCTTAATTCCTCCCAAAGACTTCTCGTGAGAATGGAATTCTTCTACATCTTCGAATTTTGTATCTGCCTTATACAATTTGTAGTTATATCCAATCTTACTTTTTTTGTTAGCAACTGCATGCCGAATAAAGATTACGTCTCCAGGGCTTGAAAACATAAGCTGAAATTCTTTCTTTGAATCGTTGTCAGGCACATAAGCGATGGCAAAACTACGAATATCAAAATCATCGATAAAGCTATTATAGTTTCTAGCTTCAGGGTGATGAAGGTTAAGGTTAAGCATATTTATGTAGTTAGGCACCAGACCGTTGTGATTTGTTAGTGTGATAGTGCCATCAGCTGTTTTCTTAAGGGCTGCTTTCCAATATACAAATGATTTTGCTATTTTCCAATCCTCTTTAGGTGAGGTTGCCAGCTTCTGATAATTCCATGGCCACTTGTAGGCAAAAAACCCGAACTTCACCTTATGTTTCTCATCTGCGACAAAAGTCGAGGTCATGGTGTCGGGTTTTTGGCTGTTATATTTAGCGTTATAATATGCCACTCTAGCAGTGCCAATCACATTTTCAGAATGAACCCAGGATTTGGATGTTCCATGGTCTGTAATGGAAATACTATATTCACCTGTGGGCATATCTGGGTCAGAGAAATCAATACTGTAGGAGAGCCATTGATGGTCAGCTGCTAGTTTGTTCCCAACCCATTTGGTGTAAGGATACCTGCCTGGGATCATCTGTGGCGCAATAGCGTCATGGGTCTTTACATAATGCTGGTTTGAGTCACTTATCCCTGTACATTTAATGGTTATTTTTTGGTTGTCGGTATAATCAGATGGCACAATTATGCTGCCGGATAAGCCTGTATGCTCACTATAATCATCGAAAAGCTCGTTCTGCTTATAAAAAAGCTGGGCGCAGTAAAATCTTGAGCGGGCAAGCACCTTTAAGTTAACGTTCTCCGGAGCTAGTCCTGTTTTTACGTACTGCATATCTGCTTCGTAGTTCGCGGTATCTCTGTAATCATACAAGTTCACTACAAGATAATTCGTAACATCTAAAAATTCCTGCAACTCATCTTTTACCAAGGGCACATATACTGTATCAAACCATTCTAGTGCCGTTTGCAGCACCGGCGTACCTGCCTCAATATCAGCTCGGTTGTTATGCCGCTTCACGTTAACCAGAATTAGAGCAGCTTGATGTTGCCGGTACAGCATGAGGGAGAAGTATTCTTCAAGCTTAAGATACTGCTCCATTACCTTTTTTGTATGCTCATACTGCGTTTTCGCGCCGTCTGATTGGTATTCTAATATCAGTCCCTCTGCAAAAAGTTTCAGCACTCGTGGAGAACCTATGATAGGAAGGATTTTGCTAGAAATTCCATCAAGGGCGTTTTTGATATTATTTGAGTTCATCACGCTTGCTATATAAGCAGGCACTTTAGCGGCTGCATTAGCCTGTGCTTGTGTAGTCGCTAATTTCTCGGCTTCAGATGTCGCGGGCATCTCGCAAATTTTACGTATCATATCTGCAAAATACTTCAACGTTGTTGGATCACCATCTGAAAAGGCATTAGCGATGGGGATAAAAGAGTTGTCGTACAGTGCCGTATTAGCAGCTTGCAGCTCACCTCTGGTTAGTCTTTTATACAGGTTAGTTGACTGGGTCGTGATTGATGTCTGCAGATTGTGGACATCGTTTGCTAGATCTTCGATTAGCTTAGATACTTTTTCGTAATCACTTGGTGGCGGATGATCAATAGCATCGAAGACAATTCCTTTGATGATATCCGCAAAAACTAAGACGTTCAGAGCTATCACAAGACCAGCCCCAATCCCAACCACTTTCAGCGGTGGGTGTGGTCCGTCTTGTGGCAAAAGTTCAAGTTCAGAAAGGTCTTCCCTAAGTCCGCTCATCAACTCTGCTAATTTAGCAGAATGGAAGGACGTTTCGCTATCGAGCGCAAACTCTCCGTTTTGATCTGCTGGGTCGTCTGGGTCGCTGTAGTTTTTGCTGTTGTCTCCGCTTCCGCATCCAAACAACAATGCAGAGCAGAGCAATGCCGCGATAATTTTTCTAAACATCATAATGAGCGCCTCCATGTGGTGGTTTAATCCATAATGGCTACAACTTACGCCATTGATGACAACAGTAAGATTCAAGATAACCTTATTGCGCTAAAGTTGCTAGGATTAGAAATTGAAATGATTTTTTTAAAAACCATTAAATTCTTAATGCGGCAGTTTGGATTCAAAAAAAGTGCCGATCCACACTTTGCGATCGGCACTGAATCGATTTTAAATTATCTTGAGGAGCGGATGTCTATACATCTAAGCAGCGGATCATTTACGCAATCTGCCTTTTAGGCCCTGACAAGGTTGTGTTTGTGTTCTTTTTGGTCATTTCAATTTCTTAGACACGGGGATATTCCTCCAAATGCAGTATCCAAGAAAACTAGTGCCGCCTCATCCTGACTTATTTTTAAGTTACAAACTGCTCAAAACAAAAGGGGTTATGCTTAAAAGCGTAACCCCTTGCTTGTTGTTATTGGTGCCGAAGGCGAGAATCGAACTCGCACACCTAGAAGGCATCGGATTTTGAGACCGACGTGTCTACCAATTCCACCACTTCGGCTTAGGCAGGGCAGATTATAGGGATAGGTGATGAGGGGGTCAAGGGTTTATCGTGTTTCGGTGCACATTTGTTACAATAGTGTTCACAGCTCTTTAGTTGCGGGCGTAAGAGAGCATATAAAGGGTAAAGGTTTAGAGAGATGGAGGGGTGAAATAGATGCATGAAGCGATGTATTGGATCCGGCAGGAAGATGGAAGCGTCAGATGTGCGTTGTGCCCGCACCGGTGTAAAATAGCGGAGGGTAAGCGCGGCATCTGCAACGTGCGGGAAAACCGAGGTGGCACGCTGTACAGTCTTAATTATCATTGTATAGTTGCGAGTAATATCGACCCGATAGAGAAGAAGCCTCTGTTCCATTATCGTCCGGGCAGCAGCAGTTTTTCTGTTGCAGCGGCGGGGTGTAACATGCGCTGTGGTCACTGTCAGAACTCGTCAATCTCTCAGGTAGATGGTTCCGTGCCGGGAGAAAATATTACCCCAGCACAAATTGTAGTTGCGGCACAGCAGAGTCGGTGCCGCACCATCGCTTACACCTATACTGAGCCTACCATTTACTATGAAACCATGCTCGAAACCGCACATCTCGCGCGCGAGGTCGGGCTTGAGAATATAGTTATCAGCAACGGCTACATTGAAGAGGCACCCCTTAACGAACTTGTACCTCTGGTGCAGGGGGCCAATATAGATTTAAAGACGTTTGATGATTCGATATATCGGCAATTATGCGGTGCGAGACTGGCTCCGGTACTTAAAAGCCTGGAGCGTTTGAAGCAAGCGGGTGTCTGGTTGGAGGTTACTACTCTGATTATTCCGGGCTACAATGATGACGATGCACAGCTTGAAAAAATTGCCGGCTTTATTGCCACAGAGCTTGGGCCTGATGTGCCTTGGCATGTGAGCGCATTTTATCCGACTTATCTTCTCACCTCTGTTCCTCCGACTCCGGTGGAGACAATAAAGCGCGCTTGCCAAATTGGTACTCAAGCTGGTTTGCACTATGTGTACTCGGGTAATGTGTCCAATGAGGATGAGAATACTCGGTGCCCCCAATGTGAAGCTGTTGTGGTGCGCCGGCACGCTTACCGGGTTGTTGAGAGCCTTATGGATGCGGGCAAATGCCAGGCCTGCGGAGCGCTAATCGCTGGAGTATGGAATGAAAACAGGGACTAATTGCAGCATACATAAAAAAGATGGAGGATATTATGTCAGGTATGCCTGATAGACGGCGCGTAAATGACGGGCGCTATGCCGATGACAGACGCGGAGGTAGAAATCGCCGCCGTGGCCCCGATTTTCTGCGGCGCTTATTACCGATTTTTGCCGCTCTTAGTTGGGGGTGCATGCTTCTGGCTTTTTTTGTGATGAGTATGGCCAAACCAGAGACTCTGACCTTTGTCGGGGTTTTTTCTAAGAAGCCGGTGTCTTCCCTTTGGGATTTGGAGCTACTTAATTACGTATTCTGGCTTTTATTCGGTGCCATTATAGTAGCGGTGAGCGGGTATATGTTCAATCTCATGCGTACCAAACGCAAGGGGGATAACCTGTACATTTCTTTGATTCTGGTTAGTTTGTTTGCTTCAGCCTTTCTGGTGTGGCTCCTTAAGCTCTGATGCGATCCAACCTGAGGTGATCTGATTTTATGCTTCGTCGGCTTGCGTCGGGTCACGTTTTGATGATTGAGCGGCCTGCGCTTTCAGGTCTTGATAGTAGCGTAGGCGCTCCCCAATATACTTTTCGTAGCCGCGTTCTACTGGGGCGTAGAAGGTAGTGCCACGCAGAGCATCGGGTAGGTATTCCTGTGCTAGGTAGCCGGTATCACTCGAGTGCGCGTATTGATACCCTTTGTGGTAGCCCAGCTCCTGCATCAACTTGGTGGGGGCGTTGCGGACGTGCAGGGGTACCGGCAGTGAGCCGCTTTTGCGTACTTCGGCCAGGGCGGCATCGATACCAGCATAGGCAGCGTTGCTTTTGGGGGCGCTGGCCAGATAGGTGGTTACTTGAGCCAGTACGATGCGTCCTTCGGGCATGCCGGTGAAGTGTACCGCCTGCTGCGCCGCTACCGCCAACTGTAAGCCGCGCGGGTCCGCGTTACCGATATCTTCTGCGGCCAGAATAACCAGCCGCCGCGCAATAAACATGGCATCTTCTCCCGCTTCGATCATGCGGGCGAGCCAGTACAGCGCCGCGTCTGGGTCGCTGCCGCGCACACTTTTGATGAACGCGGAGATAACGTTGTAGTGTTCTTCGCCGCCTTTATCGTAGCGCAGAGATTGCTGACTCAATGCTTCATGCAGAAATTTTACATCTATGCGCTGTCCGGCGCCCAGTTGAGCGGCAAGTTCCAGATTGCCCAAGGCGATGCGCGCATCACCATCGGCGCTGGTGGCCAGGTGCGTCAGGGCTTCGGGGGTTATATCTACATTGGAATTGGCCAGTCCATCTGGGGACTTGAGGGCGCGCTGTAGCAGGGTTTCGAGTTCGCCTACGCTCAGAGGCTTGAGGGTGAATACCCGGGCGCGGGAAAGCAGGGCGGAGTTGACCTCGAAGGATGGATTTTCGGTGGTGGCACCGATGAGTACTACATCGCCATTTTCCACCGCAGGGAGAAAGGCATCCTGTTGCCCTTTGTTCAGGCGGTGGATTTCATCTACAAACAGTAGGGTACGCGTGCTGTAGTGGGCGCGATCCGCGCGCGCCTGATTAACAATGGCGCGGATCTCTTTTACGCCGTGCATGACCGCCGAAAAAAACACAAAACGGCTGTGAGAATGCTGCGCGATAACCCGCGCCAGTGTGGTTTTGCCGGTGCCCGGCGGCCCCCAGAAAATTAAAGAGGTAAGCTGGTCGTGCTCAATCAGATGGCGTAGCGCTCCCTCGGGTCCGAGTAAATGTACCTGACCGCACACTTCATCGAGGCGGGTGGGGCGCATTCGCTGCGCTAGGGGTGTATGTCCATCACTGATGGTGTCGCTAAAAAGATCCATCACCTTATCTTTGCGTCGTGTAGAGGGTTGAAATTCCGGGTTAAAATTCGAAAGTTAGAATTTGGGGCTGGACTTCTGAGTTAGGCAGAGTCCCGAAACGTTGAGCCGAAAAATTGAGGATATATATCAAGGAATAAATATCCTCGCAGGCGAATGTAACACAAGGAGGTTTTACACCTCAATGTTTGCGCAATGTTTGCGCAGATAAGGGGGGGTATGCTAAATTGCGCTCTTACTGCAAAAGGGTGGATTACACAGGTCTGTGCATCCATCTATAGGTGTGCCGGAATGGATATTCCTTGGTTGCCGCTGCCGTACTGATATGGATTGAAAGGAACTGCAATGAAATGTATTGGGCTGTACGCAAAAAGAACCAATCCGGACGCCATAAAAGTTGCCGCAGAGCTGTGCCTGTGGTTGCAGGAACGCCAGGTAGAAGTCTTGGTGGAGGAAGAACTCGGCGCTGATATTCGTGCAACCAACCCGACGATCACCTTTACCAGTGCTGACACCGATGCTATCCCCGCACGGGTTGAGAGTATCGTGGTTCTGGGTGGGGATGGCACCCTGATTTCAGTGGCACGTTCTGTTGGTTCTCGCGCGGTTCCTATCCTGGGGGTGAACCTGGGCAGCCTCGGGTTTTTAACCGAGATTACTTTGGAAGAGTTGTACCCGCAGATGGAAAGGGTGCTGGCGGGGGAATTTTCCGTATCGGAACGGATCAGGCTCGACTGCCACATCCGGCGCGACGGTGAATATGTCGCCCACTATCAGGTGCTTAACGATGTGGTTATCAATAAAGGCGCTCTGGCGCGGATTGTTGATATTGAAATCTGGGTGGATAAAGACTATCTAACCACCTTCAAGGCGGATGGTCTCATCATCTCTTCACCTACGGGTTCTACCGCATACAACATGGCTGCAGGTGGTTCCATTGTATATCCCGGGGTGCATTGCCTGATGATAACCCCTATCTGTCCACATATGCTTACCAATCGTCCCATCATTGTGTCGGACAGCTCTGTCATAACGGTAAAGATGAGTTTCGATAATGAACGTGTATTCTGCACCGCCGACGGGCAAGTGGGGATGGCGCTGCAGGGACGCGATGAGCTAGTAATAAAAAAGGCTGAAGTTGGAACCCGACTGATAAAGAGTGCGACCAAAAACTACTTTGAGGTGTTGCGCACCAAATTGCGCTGGGGAGAACGATAACCCGCATGCTGAACGAGCTGATAATTCATAACCTCGCTGTAATCGAGCGCACCGAGGTGTGTTTTGCTCCTGGTTTCAATGTCCTGACCGGTGAAACCGGGGCGGGCAAATCTATTATTGTCGACGCGCTGGGGTTACTGCTGGGGCAGCGCAGTCGCACCGATTTAATCCGTACCGGGCAAGAACATGCCGGAGTTGAGGCCGCGTTTAACATCCGGGCGCAACCACAGGTACAGAATTGGCTGCGGGACAATGATCTGACAAATCCTGACGACGAACACCTCCTGCTGGTAAAGCGGGTTTTGTCGCGGCAGGGACGTAATAAGGTGTATGTCAACGGTTCGATGGCGTCTTTGACGCAGCTGCAGGAATTGATGCAGCCACTGGTAGCTATCTACGGCCAGCATGAACAACAGCAGCTACAGCGGGTGGAAAACCACCTGCGCCTGCTGGACGCCTTTGGCGGCTGTGGCAGTGTTGCTGGAGATTATCGCACTGTGTTTCGCCACTGGCAGCAACTCCAACGCACCTTGCAGCAGCTACGCGCCGCAAGTGCGGAGCGCCGCGATCGCATGGATATGCTGTTGTTTCAGAGTCACGAACTGCGTGAAGCTGGGGTTAAGGCAGGGGAATATGTGGAACTGGAGCAGGAACACCTGCTTCTGCGCCACGGTGAACGTTTAAGTTCCATTACGCGCAAGGGATACACGACCCTGTATGCCGCTAATGGTGCAATCTGCGAACAGCTTGGCACCTTGAAGGGGGATCTCGAAGGCATTCTAAAAATCGATCCCCGCTTGGGTTCCGCCCTTACTGCAGTTAGCGATGCCATGTATGGGCTGGAAGACGCTGCGCTTCAGCTGCGCGACCACGCAGATACAGTGGTGTTTGACTCACAGCGCCAGCACGAGGTGGAGCAGCGCTTGGCGATGCTCCAAGGGCTGCGGCGCAAATATGCCGCCGATGAAGCCGGACTGATACTCAAGTTGGAACAGATGGACGCTGAGCTGGAGCGACTAGATAACAGCGCCGCGCAAATACAGGGTTTGGAGCAGGAGCTGGAACAGAGTAAGCAGGTTCTGGAGCAAGCTGGTACACGACTGAGCGAAGTCAGAGCCGCAGCCGCCAAGCAACTACAGGATGCTCTGCACCTGGAGCTTAAGGGGCTGGCAATGGCTCATGCCCGCTTTGAAGTGCGCTTTACTCCCAGGGCGCAACCCGGGGTGGATGGAATGGAAGAGGCGGAATTTCACTTCAGCGCTAACCCTGGCCAAGAGTTGCGCCCGTTGGCGGCGACAGCATCAGGGGGCGAACTCTCCCGCGTGATGCTGGCTCTGCGCAAGGCTGCACCCGGTTCTGATACGCTGGGTACGGTGGTTTTTGATGAAGTAGATGCTGGCATCGGGGGAGAGGCGGCCACCGCAGTGGGGCAGCGTCTGCGTGATGTAGCAGCGCGTAGTCAGGTGCTGTGTGTCACCCATTTGCCGCAAGTAGCGGCCTTTGCTACGACTCAATTCCGCATCGAAAAAGTGGTTGAAGATGAACAGACCAGCACCAGGGTGCAGCGTCTTGAGGGCGAGCAACGAGCCGGTGAATTGGCGCGGATGCTCGGCGGTACCTACAGCGGGCAGCAGAGCATCGAACATGCACGCGCCCTGTTACAACATAGTGCAAAGTACACAGCACAATTGGGGGGATAAATGATCCGTAAAGCACGTATAGAAGATGCCAAAGTCATTCATAAACTGCTGTCCGAATATGCGTCAGCCGGGAAAATGTTATCGCGTTCCCTCGCGGGCGTCTACCAGACTATTCGTTCCTTCTATATTTACGAAAATCTGGGGCAGGTCGCCGGTATTGCATGCCTACAGATATGGTGGGCTGATCTGGCCGAGGTGCGTTCATTGGCGGTTGATGCTGCCCACGCAGGCAAAGGGTGCGGACGCCAACTGGTGGAGGCATGTCTGCAAGAGGCGCAGGATTTAGGAATTTCACGCGTATTTGCCCTGACCTATCAGCAGGAGTTTTTTTCCCGCCTAGGGTTTGAGGTTATCGAAAAACGCGAATTGCCGCAGAAGATTTGGGGAGACTGCATGCAGTGTCCTAAATTCCCTGACTGTGATGAAATCGCTATGGCTAAAGATATCCCTCCCCGCGCCCAGTAAAACCCAGTAAGGGTGTGCCTCTGTGGGCGTGAGGTTCTGTCTCTCCGCTCGTGTTCACGCGTAACCGTATTTGATTATTCCTGAACAGCCTTGAGAATTCTGAGAAATATATGCTGCAGTTACAAAAAATAGAACTTACCTTTCCCGGCCACACCATTTTTTCCGGAGTGAGCTGGCATTTGCGCCCCGGCATGCGGGTTGGCCTATGTGGTGAAAATGGTGCTGGCAAAACCACGCTGTTGAAACTTTTGTCCGGCCAGATTGAGCCGGACAAAGGTGACATCATGCTGGCCAAAGGTACCACCGTGGGATATTTGCCGCAGGAGGGGCTGTTTTACCGGGGTCGCAGTCTATATGCCGAGGTTGAAAGTGCCCGCACCGAAGTACTCGAACTCGGACACGAGATGAGAGCGCTGGAACAGCAGATTGCACAGAACTCAACCGAGGAACAGCTGGAGCGTTATGCCGAAGTGCAGGAACTGTTTCACCAGCAGGGTGGTTTCACCCTCGAAGCAGATCTAGCGCGGGTGCTGCATGGCCTCGGATTTACCAGACAAGACTGGGACAAATCCTGTGAGGACTTTTCTGGCGGTTGGCAAATGCGCATTGCGTTGGCGCGCCTATTGTTGCAGGGACCGAACTTATTGTTGCTGGATGAGCCCACCAATCACCTGGATCTACCGGCGCGTGACTGGCTTGAGCAATATTTGAGTAATTATCCGGGCACGGTAGTTCTGGTATCGCACGACCGTTTCTTTATGGATCAGGTGGTGGAACGTATTGTCGAAGTGTGGAATGGGGCGCTGACGGAGTATCCGGGCAACTATTCCCTCTATTTGCAGGAGCGCGATCGGCGGGTTGCCGCCCTGCGCGCGGAAAAACAACAGCAGGATGATGAGATCGCCAAGGTGGAAGCCTTTATCAGTCGCTTTCGCTTCCAGGCCAATAAAGCATCCCAGGTGCAGAGCCGGGTTAAACAGCTGGACAAAATCGAGCGCATCAAGATTCCGCCGCAGCGTAAAAAAATCGCATTTAAATTTCCCCAACCGCCACGCAGCGGAAAGGAATTGATCGAACTCAAGCACGCTGCCCAGCAGTATGGTGACAATCTAGTGCTACGCGATGTAAACCTAAGTGTGGCCAAGGAAGAGCGCATTGTGCTGGTGGGGCCCAATGGCGCGGGGAAGTCTACCCTCATGCGTCTGCTCTCTGGGGTAGAAGAACCTAGTTCTGGCACGCGGGTACTGGGTCACAATGTGGAGATGGCGTATTTTGCGCAGGATCAGGCGCAGGTGCTTGATGAAAGCAAAACTGTGCTGGAGGAGATAACCGCGCACTCCCCAGTGGACATGGTGCCGCGTCTGCGCGATGTGCTCGGGAGTTTCTTGTTCAGCGGTGATGATGTGCACAAGCCAGTTGCGGTACTCTCCGGCGGTGAGCGTAATCGATTGGCGTTGGCGATTCTGCTGCTGCGTCCGGCAAACCTTCTCCTGCTTGATGAGCCCACTAACCATCTGGACCTGCAGTCTAAAGATGTGTTGCTACAGGCTTTAAGCTCTTATAGTGGTACACTGGTGTTCGTTTCGCATGATCGCTATTTTGTCGATGAGTTGGCGACGCGCGTGGTGGATGTAAGTGCCGGATCTGCAGCATCTTATCCGGGCAACTATGCTGATTTTCTACGCACAAAACAGGCAGAAGGGATAGACGGACACAGTAGCGACCGAGTGGAAACTTTGCAACAAAAGGGCAACTCGGGGAATAAACCCGATGCTGACAAAGAGCAGCGCAAGCAAGATCATGCCCGACGGCGCGAAGAACAAAAGCGCATGCGCAGGCTAGAAAAAGAGGTAGAGCAGTTGGAGCAGAAGGTTGCTCGTCTAGAAGAACAGCAGGCGCAACTGGAAGAAGAGCTTGCTGACCCGCAACTATACGCTGACCATGTTCTGTTTAATGCCAAAACCGACGCCCATACCGGCCTGAGACAGGAGCTGGATAGCTGCTACTCAAAGTGGGAAATCAAGCAAGAGGAACTGGAGAACATTGGAATATGTGCAGATTGATATTGCCACGCGGCATAGCGGTAAAGCAGTTTGATGATTCAAAGCGGGTGAAAATACCGCAGATATTCGAACGTTTTACCCCGAATCGCTTCAGCGGTTATATGCAGTTTGATTTTGATATAGATGCTGGGATAGTGTGCTTTCAGGATGGGCACATTGTCGCGGTAATGTTTGAGCATGGGACAACACGCGTGTGCGGGCGCGAAGCTCTGCTGGAACTGTTTCGGGAGTTGCAGCGTGCTGCAGGCGTCATTAAAATTTACCGCCTCGAAAGTGAGCTAGTGCCGTATTTGGTGCAGATGTGCCACGGCCTGATCGAAGCTCGAGGCCAGCTGGTCCGTTTTCTGGATGCAGAACGTCTGTTGACATATCTTGAGCACGAACAGTTTGACGGCTGCATTAGGATTTATACCAAGACCGAAGCTGCCTTGCTTTTCTATGGTGGCGGTCGCGCCGCAGGTTTTTTCCCTGATGGTGCTTCAAGCCTGCACGACAACCTTGAGGTAGAACATTCTTTGGCACGCGAACCAGAATGTCGGTACGACCTGATTCGTACAGCGGCTACAGATCAAGACGCAGCTGCGTCGCTGAATACCATGTACGATATAAATCTCGAGAAAGAATGGCTTTCCGTCTGGCACGAGTTCAATGTGTGAAGGTGGGGTTTTAACGAAGTAGCGGAAAACCTTCTTTCCTGCGTCACTCAGTGTGAACCCACCTGCCGTGGGCAGCGGCTCACACCGCCTTACTTTTCTTGCTTGTGATGGAAGGGCGATTCATGAATCGCCCACGTTCGCGCATCTACCACCCGTAGTGAACGGTGGTGTGACACAAACACCCCCCTGCTCACTTCGTTCGCCTTCCCCCTATAAAATAGGGGGGATTGAGGGGGGTCGATGCAACGTTGTCTCGCGTCATTCCCGCCTACGCGGGAATGACGGATTAGACTTACGGACAACATACAAGGGGCGGAATCTATTTCCCCCCGGCTTGCAGAATCGCGGACCGATATGTAGTTCATTTGAAACCGGTGTGGGCCGATATGGAATCGGCCCCTACTGCGGGACGAAGGGGATTGGCGAGTTAGTATGCCGTGCCCCTACGTTACCCAACCAATCAATGTGTGCAATTACGCCACAGTCCAACTTTTTACTCCAAATCGACCAGCACAATCTCAATTCTGCGATTCTGTGCCCGACCTTCTGCGGTATTGTTATTGGCAACGGGCTGATAATGTCCCATAGCGCGTATTTCTAGATTTTTCCCGTCGATGCCGATTTCATCTTGCAGAAAATGCACTACGTTAGCAGCACGGGCCGCTGCAAGTTCCCAGTTGGAGGGAAATATTTCCTGCATGCTCTGTTTGATGGGCAGGTTGTCTGTATGTCCTTCAACGCAGATCCGCTTATTGCTGATCTTTTTCAGACTGTCA
>JAQUDG010000070.1 GCA_028685815.1 Desulfuromonas sp. | reverse complement strand
CCAATTTAATGGAAGCTTCTAGCAATGTATTAAAGTTGTCCCCCATGACGTTCCTTTCTTGGTATTCAGCGACCTCAACAGGTTAGGCACAGACCCCACACCTGGTACAACCACTGGAAGGCAAAGAGCACGCTGGGGTTAACAAGTGCCCCAACGCTGCCTGATATTCGCGCCATAGATAGGTGCGTGCCACACCGGAGTCGATAATATCCCACGGGAAATTATGTTCGAATGGATAGGACTGATACAAAATCGCATCGAGGTTAATTTCGTGTGTGCGACACGCGCCTTTTAGATTCTGCCCCTGCGCCATGCTTCGAATAACATCGGCAGCACGGCGGTCGGCGCGGGATAAAAACGTCTGAAGTTGGCTGCCCTTCAAGGATTCAACCTGAAGTTGCATATTGGGGGTACCCTTGACGTATTGGCGTAGCAACGCAACCCTCTTCTTCAGGAGCGCTAGTTCCGCCATACCATGCCACTGAAACGGAGTCATGGCCTTAGGTATAAACGGATTGACCGATAAGGTTATCTCGCCTAGACGCCCTAGTGAACGCTGCGCCTGGAGCCATACTTCGCGCACCTCTTCCACCAGCTCAATCATAGCCTGAATATCCGCATCGGTTTCGGTGGGCAATCCGAATAGAAAGTAAAGTTTGAGGTTCGGTATTCCCGCTGCGGCTATCATCTGCGCCGCCTGAACAATCTGCGCTGTACTTAGGTTTTTATTTATAGCATCGCGCAAACGTTGACTTCCAGCCTCTGGAGCTAGGGCAATGGTTTTTTGCCCGGTCGCGCGCAACATTTCGACTTGTTCCCTGCTCATACTATCAACCCGCAGGCTGGCAACCGAAACCGCAGCGCCGGCGCTACAGACATGCTTGGCAACCTCGTCAAGGGCCGAATAATCTGAGACCGCCGCCCCTACCAGTCCGGCGGTTACGCCGGGGCACAAGTCTCCGTGTAATTGTTCGAGAACCGTTGTGGCGCTGCGTTCGCGGGGAGGTAGATACACAAAACCGGTGGCACAAAAGCGGCAGCCGCGCCCACAGCCGCGCGAGACTTCGACTAGACGCATATCCCCAAAAGCGGTGTCATTTGTGGTTATGAAGCTACGACAAGTGCTGCTGTCAAGATCGGCCAACCACTGGCGCTTCACCGGAAAGCTTGCCTGCTTCTCCACCTCCCAGCGCAGCACTCCGTTGTGTGCATATTCAGGGGTGTACAGCGCTGGCACATAGAATCCGGGCTTGGTTGCGAGGTCGTACAGAATTTGTGCGCGTGAAGCCCCCTCAAGGAGAGCTTCGAGCAGAGGGGGGAGGAGGACTTCAGCTTCGCCGATGGTCATAAGGTCAAACCAAGGCGCTACGGGCTCGGGATTCATCAGGGTACATACCCCGCCCGCCACTATCAGGGGATCTTTGGCGCTGCGTTCGTGTGCATCCAGAGGCAGTCGCATCATCTCGAACATAGCCGGTAGATGCAGGTAGTCATTTTCAAATGCCAGAGAAAACGCTATCACATCAAAGTTAGCGGGGGTACGGTTGTGTTCAAATGAACGCAACACCCCTTGCGTCTGTTGCAGGTGGCGTTGTTCTTGCAAATCGGGCCAAAAGATTCTTTCGCATACGCACTCTGGGTGCAAGTTTATCCAATGATATACCCCCTGAAAGCCCAAATTACTCATGGCATTGGAGTAGGTATTTGGATATACCAGCGCCACACGCAAGCACGCGGCCTGGTTGGTGCTGGTTGTAGCCTGTTCTTGATTCAGGCGCTGCAGGCGCTTAAGCTCGTAGATATTCGCCATTCACTTCTCTCACCGTGTCTTACTCTTAATGTAAAGCGGGGGCAGGTACCCTATGAGTACAAGCCCCCGCTTCTATACATATTAGTTTTTAAATACTACGCGTAAGGCGTACTGAAGCTCAATCTACCCGTTTACGCAAAAAGGTGGGAATATCGTACTCATCTTCCTCAACGGATTGCATCCGCATCTTGCGTGCACTATCACGCTGCTGCTTGCGGATAATGGTGGGCACATCCAAGTCCACATTAGTGCCGATTCTTCTAGCGGCATCTTCCTTTACGGCGTCAAGTTTATTGAGCTCCTTCCCAAAAGAAGCTCCGAAGCCGGTGGCTATAGCGGTAATCTGGATTGAATCTCCCATCTCCTCGTTTACCACTAGCCCGACAAAAATATTTGCGTCCTCGTGTACCTTGTCATGCACAATGCGCGAGGCCTCATCGAACTCTTCCATGGTCATATTGCTGGAGCCCGTGATATTCACCAGCACCCCTTTTGCCCCGGAGATATCGATATCTTCTAGTAGCGGACTGCTGATAGCTTGGTGCGCTGCTTCACTGGCGCGTTTCTCCCCTGAGGCGGTGCCAATCCCCATCATAGCCATACCGCGCTCGCTCATAACCGCTTTTACGTCGGCAAAGTCAACATTGATAATCCCACTGGTGGTTATAATGTCGGCAATCCCCTGCACCGCCTGACGCAACACATCATCCGACGGTTTAAAGGCCTCGAGGATGCTGGTGTTTTTTCCAGCCAGTCCAACAAGACGATCGTTGGGAATTACAATCAAGGAATCGACAACTTTTTTCAGTTCCGCCGCCCCTGCATCAGCTTTGCCCATGCGTTGACGCCCCTCGCGGGAGAAAGGTTTGGTAACCACTCCAACCGTAAGGGCGGAGATTTCACGGGCAACTTCTGCAATAACGGGAGCCGCGCCGGTGCCAGTACCGCCGCCAAGACCACAGGCAACGAAAACCATATCCGCTCCGCACAGCAGCTCAGCAATCCGGCTGCGATCTTCCATGGCCGCTTCGCGCCCGGTATCAGGATTGGCTCCAGCGCCAAGACCTTTGGTCAGCTTGGTGCCCAACTGCACTTTAGTCGGTGCTTTGCTGCGCTTGAGTGCCTGCGCATCAGTGTTGGCCACGATAAACTCCACCCCGGTTATCTCGGCGTCGATCATGGCATCAACCACATTACCACCGCCACCACCTACACCTATCACTATTATCTTTGCCGATTGGTCTAACGTTTCGTCAAATTCAAACATAGTTCCCCCTGAAGTTTGGCCGACTCAGCACTACCCGCATATCTCGCACCGACGGGATTCCAGTCGTTATATATAATACGTCCTAAAAAAATTCTCCGAACCACTCTTTCATCCGCTGCATAACCTTGTCAAACAGCCCATGTTCTCCGCGCTTAAAGTTTTCCATAGCCTGATGCTGGCTTCCATATATCACCAGACCAACGCCGGTAGCGTAGACAGGGGAGTTTACCACATCGATTAGGCCACCAACTCCCTGTGGCACTCCGCGCCGAACCGGCATGCTGAAAATCTGTTCCGCCAATTCTGGCATACCGGGCAAGATACTGGTTCCACCAGTGAGCACTATCCCAGAGGCGATCATATCCTCATATCCGCTTTTTATGATCTCGCGGTTAACAAGGTTAAAGATCTCCTCCACCCTGGGTTCGAGGATTTCCGCTAGCAACTGGCGCGACAACACCCTAGGCTCACGCCCACCAACGGAGGGGACCTCGATGGTCTCATCTTTCCCAACCATCTCGGTGAAACAGCATCCGTACGCCTGCTTTATCCGCTCCGCTTCTGCCATGGGGGTTCGCAGCCCGACGGCGATATCATTGGTAAGATGATTGCCTCCGAGGGCGAGCACGGTGGTATGTTTGATGGCGCCATCCACAAAAATCGCCACATCGGTGGTCCCCCCGCCGATATCGACAATAGCGACACCAAGCTCTTTTTCTTCGGGTAGCAGCACCGCTTCAGCCGAGGCCAACGGTTCAAGGACAATATCGGCGACATTTATATCGGCGCGGTTGCAACTCTTGATGATGTTCTGCGCGCTAGCTACCGCACCTGTGACCACATGCACCCGTGCCTCTAGGCGTACTCCACTCATCCCCAGGGGTTCTTTGATCCCATCCTGGTCGTCAATAATGTATTCCTGCGGCAGGACGTGAATAACTTCCCGATCCATGGGGATGGCAATAGCCTTGGCAGCATCAATAACCCGCAGGATGTCCTCCTCGGTCACTTCCCGGTTTTTAATCGCGATTACCCCTTGCGAATTCATCCCGGTTATATGTGCCCCAGCTATACCCGTGAAGGCGGAGTTTATTTCGCATCCGGCCATAAGTTCTGCTTCTTGAATGGCCTTACGAATAGCAGCCACGGTGCTCTCGATATTAATTACCGCACCTTTTCGTATTCCTTTGGATGGGCTGGTTCCTATCCCCACGATTTCAAGTTCGTTATGGGTAACACTGCCAATGATGGCGCAGATTTTTGTCGTACCTATATCCAGCCCTACGATTAGATTTTCTTTTTGGTTGCTCATTCCAGTCCTTCCCTGTGCCATCCAGATATCAGTATCACGCAGGTGTTTTGTTTATCGGCATATGGCCGCTTATTTATTCAATCCTGACTCTAATCCAGCTTTTTAACGATGAGCTTGCCAGGAACATTCAGGTCTATGTATTCTATCAACCCCAGCTCTGCTTTAAGCTCAGGATACATATGCTCAAGCAAATCCAGCTTGGAGCTTAAATGATCCTTCCCCAGTCGCAATGCAACTCCGTGCGCAACGGTGAACAACTCAAGTCCGCGTTCAAAATCAACATGTACCTGTGCAACCTGGGTTATATCGAATACCGTGCGCCGTCTGAGCTCTTCAACCACCTCGACTACCTGCTCAAGCCAGCGGGTTCCAACCGCTTGTTCTTGCGCTAAATCTTCACGCTTGAAACCCGACACCAGAGGATAATCGAGTGAATCGCCGTGATGTAACACCTTAAATATCTGCGCCTCGTTATCGACGTAGTATAAATAACCTAAGTTAATTATACAGCATGGGATGTGTTCATCAACACTCACCGTTATGCCACGTGGCAACTGACGCTCTACCTTTACCTGGCTGATCCACTCATTTTCCACTAAGCGCTTGCCTATCAGCTCAAGATCCAAGTCAAAAGTGCCACGTCCGAGTCGAATATCTGACAGTGCAAGTATCTCCTCACGCGTCAAGTGTTGATTGCCGTTGACCTCAATGCTGTCAACCTTAAACGCATCCGATGCGCTGAGCAGATACATGCCAAAACCTGCGCCAGCTAGGAGAGCCGCTCCACATATCAGCATTAACAGTACATATAGAACCCGTTTGAATATCTTTGTATAATCTTTTTTTGGTCCGACACGTCTGTTTTTAAGGTTTTTTTTCTTTTTGCCGGGCAGCATACGTCCGGATGCAGTCATGGTCTGTGTAGCCGGTTCATGGAGCACTCCTATTTACCCATGCCATCTCCCAAATTAGCATCCGGCTTACTTGTCCAGTGCAGCCCCAAACAGGATACGTTCCACGATCTCCGCAAAATCCATTCCTTCGCACGCCGCGGCTTTGGGCAACAGGCTGGTTTCAGTCATACCAGGGATGGTATTTACCTCTAGAAAAAAATATTCTTCCCCGCGCAGCATAAAATCAACTCGGACCGCGCCTTTGCACCCAATAACAGCATACGCCTGTTGTGCCGCAGCCTGAACCTGAGCGTACAGCTCATTAGACACCGGCGCTGGCACAAGATATTCCGTCTGCCCAAGGGTATATTTGGCAGCGTAATCGTAAAATCCTCCCTTGGCGACAATCTCTACTACTGGCAGGGCCTGCCCGTCCAACACTCCCACGGTGACTTCGCGTCCTGCGATAAAATCTTCCACCAAAACTCTGGCATCGTACGTGCGCGCCATGGTGATTGCCTTCTTCAACTCGGCCCGTTCTTTTACAATGCTGATCCCCAGGGTTGAGCCTTCGCGCACTGGTTTTACCACGCACGGAAACAGCGCGTGGGTCGCACAAAAAGAATCCAGATCGGTGTCCGAGGCAATCAGATCTGAAGCTGGGGTTACAATTCCAGCAGCCAGAACCATGGTTTTGGCTACATATTTATCCATAGCTATAGCCGAAGCGAGCACCCCACTACCGGTGTAGGGGATATGCAACATCTCAAGCAGTCCCTGGATTGTTCCGTCTTCGCCGTGCCGACCATGCACCGCCAGATACGCCACCTCGGCTCCGCAGAGCAAAAGCTGCTGCGCTGCATCTTCAGCTGAATCAAGAGGAAAAGCCTGATAGCCCTTCAACTGTAGCGCCTTGAGCACTGCCTCTCCACTGCGCAGCGATACGTCCCGCTCTGCAGAATCGCCACCAAGCACCACCGCTATCGCTTTACCCTTTAATTCCTCCGGCGTCATAATCCTTATTCCTGTCGTTAATTAAGGTAACGTATTTCCGTTTCCAGCGGCACTCCGGTTTTGCGATAAACTTCGCGCTGCACATGTGCAATAAGTTCGGCCACGTCGGCGGCGGCGGCGTTACCGGTGTTGACGATAAAATTAGCATGCTGAGGTGAAACCTGCGCCCCACCAACTTTGCAGCCACGCAAAGCACAGCTGTCGATCAATTTCCAAGCACAGGTACCCGGTAGGTTACGAAACACACTCCCAGCACTTGGCTGAAATACCTGTTGCGCCTTTTTACGATATTCGAGTGCCTGTTTCCGGCGTGATACGCAAATGTCTCGCTCGGTTGTTTGCAACTGTATTTCTATAGCAAGTATACACATTTGCGGTCCAACAGCACTGGAGCGATAGCCGAACTTCAGCTCTGCACCTTCAAAATACGCTGGCTGCCCGTTCAAAACAGCATGTACCCCTGTCACTACCTCGCCAAATGTATGCTCGCCCGCACCGGCATTCATAACCACCGCTCCCCCTACACTACCTGGGATGGCGGCAAGATCCTCTATTCCGCTGTCTCCACGCTCAGCACACACGCGCACCAATTCACCTAAAGAAACACCACCTTCGACATGGTACTGCCCGGGTGTCAGCATTTTTATGTGTTTCAGGTGGCTCAACTGCACCACCACACCGGGAAAACCGGCGTCTGCTATCAGTACATTTGTGCCAGAACCGAGCACAATCCAAGGCCAACGGTGGGCAGCAAGTAAGGCAAACAGCTGCTGTGCTGCCGCAAGACAACGCGGACGCACCAACAAATCCGCGCAGCCACCAACCTTCCAGCTGTTAAGCCCTGTTAGTGGGTGGTCTACGTTGACGTCGGCATTCACTTGCCGCCGCAACAGACTCGCCATATGCTGCACCTTGTCTCTGTCCCAGTTCATGGCCTAAGCTTAAGCTGCTCCAGTAAGCGTTCCCCTATCTTCCACACCGATCCGGCGCCAAGGGTGAGGATCATATCCCCCGGTTTCAGTTGTTCTTCTACGTGTCGAAGTAGCTCTTCAACGCTGGCGCAGTATCTCACGCCCCTGTGCCCGTGCTCTGCAATGGAATGGGCCAGTTCTTGCCCTTGCGCTCCTTCGATAGGCTCCTCTCCCGCCGCATACACATCCATAATATAGACCAGATCGGCCTGATTGAACGCTGGGATGAAGTCGCTGAACAGCGCCTTGGTTCTGCTGTAGCGATGCGGTTGAAACACAACCAGCATGCGTTTATTCCAACCGGTACGCGCCGCATTGAGGGTTGCCATTATTTCAGCCGGGTGATGCCCGTAGTCATCCACCAGCATGAAACCGTCCGTGTGTTTAATTTGAAAACGCCTCTTAACCCCGGCAAAGGTACGAAAGCCAGCTTCAATGGTGGGCTGATCGATGTCGAGCTCTCGCGCTACCGCCATCGCCGCTAGTGCATTCAGAACATTGTGCTGTCCTGGCATATCCAACCTGATTTTGCCAAGGTTACCTTCGCGATTGTTGGCGCAGAACTCAACCCCGCCACCTTGGTACACAATGTCGGTGGCAAAATAATCCGCCTGGCGGTTCATACCGTAGGTGACAAAACGTTTTTGCACTTGCGGCAGCATAGCCTGAACATTGGGATCATCCAGGCACAAAATAGCCAGACCATAAAAGGGGATTTTATTTACGAAACTGACGAACACCTCGCGAATGGCCTGGATATCGTCATAGTAGTCCAGATGGTCTCTGTCTATATTAGTGACTACCGCAATTATTGGCGACAGGCGCAAAAACGAACCGTCAGATTCATCCGCTTCAACGACCATGAAATCGCCTTGACCGAGCCTGGCGTTGGAATCCATGGCATTAACCTGTCCCCCCACCACCGCAGTGGGATCGACCCCAGCATGATAGAGCAGGGCGGCAACCATACTTGTGGTGGTGGTTTTACCGTGGGTTCCAGCAATGGCTATCCCATATTTAAGTCGCATGAGCTCAGCGAGCATTTCCGCCCGCGGGATCACCGGCACCATCAACCTGTTGGCTTCGACAACCTCGGGATTATCCGCTGTAATTGCGGAACTAGTAACAACCACTTGGGCGTTGCGCACATTTTCGGAACAGTGTGAATAATACACTGTACTGCCATATTTTTCGAGACGCCTGGTTATTTCGGTTTCACGTAGATCCGAACCGCTCACCTCGTACCCCAAGGTCAGTAGCACATCGGCGATGCCGCTCATGCCGATGCCACCAATACCAACTAAATGTATACGTCTAAATTTTCCATACATATGAAAGACTAACGTTTCCGTGTCGCCATGCGACACTGGTGGAGAATTAAATCTGCGGCCCCTTTTGCTGCAACGGTACGCGCCCGCCGCGCCATCATGGACAACTCAGCGCGATTTTGCAATAGTAGGCTGATCTGAGCTGCCATAGTTTCTGGGGTTAATGCATGTTGCGCTAGCATAATCGCCCCCCCAGCTTCCATAAGGGCGCGTGCATTGTCGGTCTGATGGTCCGCTGCAGCCTGCGGAAACGGCACAAGAATCGCAGGTCTGCCGCTAGCGGCGAGCTCTGCCACCGTCGTAGCCCCGGCACGACAGACCACCAGAGTGCTTTGGGTGTAAGCCCTTACCATGTCGGTTATAAAATCCACCACTTCAACCCGGTCTCTATAACCTGCAGCAACATAGGCCTGCTCAATCTCACCTTGTTGCGCCTTCCCTGTCTGGTGCACGACCCGCAGCTCTGGGAATTGCTGCAGCAGCAGCCCAAGCGCCGGTACCATACAAGCGTTGATAGGGCGTGCCCCCTGACTCCCCCCAAACACCAACAGCTGCATAGCGCTCGTGCGCCCATACGGAATGGAGAACAATTCTGGGCGCACCGGATTCCCACTCAAACAAACCTTCTTTGGAGGAAATGCCTTGAGGGTCTGGGGAAACGCAACACATATGCGTCTGGCCCAGTGGGCTGCGACCCGGTTCGCCAGGCCGGCGGCAGCATTCTGTTCATGCAACACTACCGGAACCCTGAGCAGAGCTGCCGCAATTAGGACGGGCATGGAGACATACCCACCGAACCCTACTACGACATCCGGCGAAAAACGACGAAGAATACCACACCCATTCCATACCGCCTGCACCAGCTCCTTCAGTGCAATCACCTTGTGCTTTAGTGAGCGTGCGGCAAAACCACTGCAAATCAGCTCTTGAAACGGGTAGCCATGGGCAGGGACCAGCTTCGCTTCAATCCCGCGTGGGCTCCCGACAAACAGCACCTCATCTTCCGGATTATGCGCCAGCGCGCGCCGGGCTAAAGCCAGCGCCGGAAATACATGTCCGCCAGTACCCCCACCGCTTAAAAGTATCTTCATTTGGCAGTCTCCCCGCTTACATGGCTGGAGATGTTCAATAGTACCCCCATACTGAACATAGTGCATAGCAGGCTGCTACCCCCGTAAGATAAAAAAGGTAAAGCCAGCCCCTTGTTTGGCACTACCCCCATCACCACCGCCATATTCGCAAAAGCCTGCATCCCTAAAAGTAAACTGATTCCAAATGCGCTTAGACGTCCAAAGCCATCCGCAGCCTGCATGGCAATGCGCATTCCCATCACCACAATACTCAGATACATGCAGATCAGCAGGACCACGACTAAAAAACCGAGCTCTTCCCCGATGACAGAAAAAATGAAGTCGGTGTGCGCTTCTGGTAGATAAAAACGTTTCTGCTCCCCTTCACCAAGTCCGGCCCCGATCAAACCTCCGAGCCCAAATCCCATCCAACTTTGGATAATCTGAAAACCCGCCCCTAAAGGATCTGCCCAGGGGTCAAGGAAAGCCATAATCCGCTGCATGCGGTATTCCTTAGCCGCAACCATAAATACCCCAAAGGGGATGATGGCCGACATACTAAGAATTAAATAGAGCCAGCGCGTTCCGGCAATGAGTAGCATCATCGAGGTCACCACTGCCATGATCGCCGCCCCGCCAAGATCGCGTTGGGCCAACATCAAGCCAAGCCACACCAGCAAAACGCACATGTAAGGGATGTATCCATATCCGAACTCGCGTATCCGGTCCTCTTTTTTTGTGGTGGAATGAGCCAGATAAAATATCAGTGCAATCTTTGCAGCCTCTGAAGGCTGAAAGGTGAAGCCCGCAACACTAATCCAGCGTGCCGCGCCGCCTGCCTTACTCCCCACCCCGGGGATGAACACCACCGCGAGCAGGATGGTACTAAGAACAAGCAATGGGATCGCAAACTTGCGCCATACGTTGTAATTCACGTGCATCGCCACCAGCATGAGCACTGTTCCTAGGATGGCAAATATCGCCTGACGCTTCAAGAAATACAGGCTATCGCCGTAATCGCGTAGAGCCATCAGTGAAGAGGAGGAATACACCATAAGAATACCAAAACAACATAACGTCAGCGTCAATATAAGAATAGTGGCGTTGCACTCCCGGCTTTTCTTCCCCTTTTTTGCCCCTACTTGCGCCTGCGTTGTTGTCGGTTTGTCCGCCATTGAGCTACTCAAGTTCCATGACCAGAGCGGTGTAAACTTCACCTCGCTGCGTAAAGCTACGAAACATATCGAAACTAGAGCAGCCGGGCGACAACAATACGCTTCCAGGCGCGGGAGTATGTAGATGCGCCTGCTGAACTGCCTCTTCCATGGAGGCGACCATGGTTACCGGGCAGATATCCGCCCACGCCGCTGCCATTTTCTGCGCTGCCGCCCCCAGTAGAACTAGGTGAGGACGCTTCTCTTCCAGTAGTGGGCGGAGCAGGGCGTAATCGCCCCCTTTGTCTTTTCCACCGGCGATGAGGGTCACCGGGCCATTGAGCCCGCACAAACTTTTCTCCACACTGCCGATATTGGTACCCTTTGAATCATTATACCAGCACACTCCGCGCAAGGTGCGCACCAGCTCCATGCGGTGGGGCAAGCCACTAAATGCGCACGCAGCTTCCCATATACGGTTCAAGTCGTGACCGCGATGCGCACATACCGCCATGGCCGCCATGACGTTCTCGAGGTTGTGTATCCCTTTAAGTTGAAGTGCAGCTAAATCAAACTTGGACTCCTCCCCACAACCACACCACACCAGACATGGGCGCTCGGAATGCTCCACGCTGAAACCTGTTTCAAGCCGTATATTTGAAGAAAAAAGCACCGGCCGCGCTTGAGATTTATGTGTCATGGCCAACACCTGAGCGTCATCATAGTTCAGCACCATGAGATCGTTAGCGCTTTG
This sequence comes from Desulfuromonas sp., assembly GCA_028685815.1. Classification (GTDB taxonomy): domain Bacteria; phylum Desulfobacterota; class Desulfuromonadia; order Desulfuromonadales; family Desulfuromonadaceae; genus JAIVHC01. The sequence goes on along the minus strand of JAQUDG010000070.1, from coordinate 2,525 downwards.
ATTGTTGAATATTCTCTTCTTGGCCTGCTTATAGCTACACATATCAGGATAGCGATCTAGGTGGTCTGGGCTAACGTTAAGCATCACCGCTACAGAAGCATGAAAGCGCTCTACTGTCTCGAGCTGGAACGACGACAGCTCCACCACTACAACGGCATAATCTCCATCCACCGCTTCGATCAGGGGTGTCCCGATATTCCCCCCCACAAAAACCTTTTCTCCACAGTGCCTAAGAATGTGCCCTATGAGGCTGGTTACAGTAGATTTGCCGTTGGTTCCGGTAATCGCGATGAGGGGTGCCGGAATAAACCAACTCGCCAGCTCCACTTCCCCTACGATCTTAACGCCACAACGTGCCGCTTGTTGCAGTATCGGAACATCAAGAGGTATCCCTGGGCTAACAACCACGAGATCGGCATGTTCAAACACTGATCTGGTATGCCCGCCGCAGTCAAGTGTCACACCGGGATCTAACCGAGTCAGATCTATCTCTGCGGGCGCGCGCACGTCGCTCAAAACCACATGGGCACCGCGCCGGTGGCAAAAAGTAGCTGCCGCCACACCACTGAGTCCAGCCCCTGCGACCACTACATGTTTGCCCTGCAAGTTAAGCATGTTACCTCAATTTAAGGGTCGAAAGAGCTACCAGAGCCAGGATGATACTCACAATCCAGAAGCGCACAATTATTTTGGGTTCCGGCCAACCCTTAAGCTCAAAGTGATGGTGCAAAGGAGCCATGCGAAACACCCGCCGCCCAAAGAGTTTAAACGAGGTCACTTGAACTATTACCGACAGGGCTTCCACCACAAATAGCCCCCCCACAATAACCAAAACCAGCTCATGCTTGACAATAACCGCTATAATTCCAAGGGCCCCACCGAGGGATAAGCTCCCCACATCTCCCATAAAAACCTGAGCCGGATAGGCATTGAACCACAAAAACCCAAGGCCAGCGCCAACCATGGCGCCACACATAACGGAGAGCTCTCCGGCTCCAGGGACTCCACTGATCTGCAAATATTCTGACAGGCGGGCGTTACCCGCTAGATAAGCTAAAAGCAAATAGGTACCGGAGGCTATGATTACCGGACCTATGGCGAGTCCATCCAAGCCGTCGGTAAGGTTCACCGCGTTACCCGCCCCAATCACCACCACCGCAATAAGGGCAAGATAGAGCCAGCCAAGTTCGGGAGTTACACTTTTGAAAAAAGGCAGTGCCAAGATGGAGGTGTAATCGGTGTATGCAAGGAGAAAAAAACCTGCAGCACCAGCTATCAGCGCCTGCCAGATCAGTTTACCTTTAGCCGACATCCCATCGCTGTTTTTTAATTTTATTTTTTTGTAGTCATCCACAAAGCCCACCGCACCATACCCAACGGTAACCAGCAGGGTGATCCATATGTATGCATTGGTAAGATCGGCCCATAACAATGTCGGCACTACAATACACACCAAGATAAGGGTGCCCCCCATGGTGGGTGTCCCTTCTTTCTTAAAATGAGATTCTGGTCCAACCTTGCGGATAGTCTGCCCAAGTTGAAGCTTACTGAGGCGCTCAATAACCCAGGGGCCAAGCATGAAAGCTAGGAGTAATGCAGTTATCGTTGCATAAATGGTACGAAAGGTGATGAAGCGAAAAACGTAGAGGGCTGAGAATTCCGTATGCAACGGAAAAAGCAGATGATAAAGCATAGCAGACCTTTTAATGGCAATCCTTTCCAAGCTGAAAAAGGATGTTTCTACGCCACCTTTCTAAATTTATGCAATAAAAAATCGACAATTCTTTCCATTCTCATTCCACGTGAGCCCTTAACGAGCAAGCAGTCATACGGTTGAACATTGAGCGTAAGCCAGGCACAAATATCCTCGTGATCATTTATGCGCGCCACCTGTGTGGGTTCAAGACCCTGCTGGCGAGCTCCTTCTATCAGTTCAGTACTCCATTGTCCGTAGCACAGCAGGTGATCGACAACCTGCGCCGCCCTGCTTCCAACTTCGGCGTGGCAATACGCTGCGGCATCCCCCAATTCGAGCATATCCGCCAAAACTGCGATGCGGCGCCCACTTACAGGCCAATGTTCCAGCACCTCCAGCGCTGCCAGCATCGACTGCGGGTTAGCATTGTAGCTGTCATCCAAAACGGTTATCCCGGCGTCGAGTTCGCGCACTTCCAAGCGTCCCGCCGCCATTTTCACCTGGCGTAAGCCAGCGGCTATATGTTCGGGCCTGCCCCCTAGAACTCTAGCCACTGCAGCGGCGGCCAAGGCATTGTGCACCTGATGCCTCCCCGGCAGAGGAACGCTGACCTCAACCACTTCATCTCCGAGGTGCAGGCTAAAATCAACCTGGCGCCCAAGCCTGATGTTGGTGGCCATTACGTCAGACTGCTGCTTAATTCCGTAGGTTACGCGCCGAACACCGTCGGGTAGCTGTAGCGCCATGAGTTCTGGGTCGTCTGCGTTGAGAACCGCCACCCCCCCAGGAATCAACCCTTCGAAGATCTCCGCTTTTGCTTTAGCAACTG
>JAQUDG010000163.1 GCA_028685815.1 Desulfuromonas sp. | reverse complement strand
CGCGCTTGCCGGTGAGGTCTTGTACGGAGTTGATACCGCTTGAAGACAAAACAAGCAGATGTGCCGGAGCCCAATACAGGTAGCTCATAGCGAGTACGTTGGGGTATTTGCGGGTGTCGTTGGTTAGCTGCCCGATGCGCGCTAGATACAGGTCACCAGAGTACACAATGCCAAAGTCAGCATCCCCAGAATTAACCCGACGTAGGTTTTCGACCGAGCCAGCAGATGCCATGTTAGATATATCTATGTCTTTTTCCATGCGCGACAATCTTGAAGAGATTGCATTGGCAAAATACTGGAATGTACCGCCATCCGGGCCACCGGAAAACGCCAAGCGGGTTTTAGCGGCCTCGGCAACGCCACCATTGAAAAGTATCGATGTAGCGAACAAGCCCGCCAGTAAGACGGCAACGAATTTTCTTGAACTCATGGTAGATCCTCCTTTTTCCCAAATTGGTAGAACGTCGTTATTCATACGACGCATCCGTGAGTCATTGCCCACCACTTCATAAAGTATAAAGCAGCGCATAATAAAAAACATCGGGCGCGACAATGCGTATTTATTTTTATACCAAATTGACATTACGCATGCAACACTTTGATTTTGCATTTGATGTGTAGATCAGGTAGTGTTTCACGGATGTGGTAAAGCATGGGGCGAGGTGGCGAGCGTCCTGGATGGTATTTACATAAAACGTCATTATGTATTTTTTTTCTAACGCTTCTGACTAACACCTATGATTCAAGGTATTTATCAGTGATATTGCAGACTCTGTTTCCCATTATTGCCCTGATAATTCTGGGCTATGGCATACGTCACACCGAATTCGTTCCGGTGGAATTTTTCCGTGCGTCCGATAAATTAGTATATTTTATTTTTTTCCCAGCTATGTTGTTCTGGAAGGTAGGTACTGCCGCCGGTTCCGATGCGGTGGAACCTTCTTTGATATATGCTGGGCTTTTGGCTGTAACCGTAGTCTTCTGCGTAAGTACGTTATTTATTCTCTATGGTGGAGTGAGGGCGTTTCAGGCTGGAAGTTTCTCCCAGAGCTGTTATCGCTTTAATACCTATATTGGCATGGCCGTGGTGATGCAGGCCCTGGGCGATGAAGCAGTGGTGCAGTTTGCCGTCTTAGTGGGGATATTGATCCCCATCATTAATGTTATGGCGGTCACTATTTTAATCTGGTTTTCCGGTATGGAAATGACCCGCACCAAAAAGTGTCGCTATTTGGTGCGGGCGCTAGCTTCAAATCCGCTCATAATTGCATGTCTTGCCGGGTTGGCGCTCTCCGCATCGGGGATGCAGTTGCCAGTATTTATCAACAATACCTTTGCCCTCGCTTCCGTGGTGGCGCTTCCCCTAGCGCTTATATCCATCGGCAGCGCTTTTTCATTCAAATATCTTCCCGGTCACTTGCGTCTTTCCTCTGTGGCACTGGCATTCAAGTTGGTATTATTCCCTCTAGTCGGGGCAGGCTCCCTGTATCTGTTCGGGGTGGAAGGTACGGCGTTTAAAACCGCCATGATCTTCTTCTGCTTGCCAACCTCCACCGCTATTTATGTGCTCTCCTCACAGCTAAACAGCGATACCAACCTAGCTTCCGCCTCAATCGTCCTTTCCACCATGGCCTCCTTTGTATCCCTCTCGCTGGTGTTGTGGTGGGTGTAGAGGCGCGTGGGCTACGAGCCTAGCTTATCGTTTACCTACCTTACCGCGTAAGGCTACATTCGCTACCATTCCACCAACAAGGCACGAAAACTGATCTGCGCTTTCAAACTCTCTGTCCTTTGTAACTGAATACAAATCAATAACGGTGTCGCAGTTTTCTTTATGGGCCCGATCCTGAAAAGCCATCAGCGCCGAGATAAAAGCAACCTGACATGCTTCTTCGGTAGAGCGACCAAACTTACGCGTACGTTTATTGGCAGAGTATTCCTTCGTAATGTTGGAAACTTTACCGTGGGGTTGTCCCTTCATGTAGAACTTTATCCCAGATTCAAGTTTTTCCTGTGCCAGCGGGCTGTTAAGCGCATCTTGGACAGAGAAATATTCCCATGCATCTTCGGCATGTCCCTGCTTTGGTAGCCCTGAAATAGCCAACATAGAAACTACAGCAAAAACTACTAAAAAACGCATACCTGAACTCCTCTCGCTAAAAATTGGATAGATTTGACAGACGTGGCCACGATTAAAACCACTTTCTATCAGAGAATCGGCTCTCGAAATATATAGCATATAATGACGTTTTGAAAACCCGGTTTTTTTCATGGCGACAATATCACCGAAATAATGGTTCCGCCGTATGAGGAAAGTAAGAAATGCAATCAAAAACACTCAGTGGCGAAGTTAATATGTCTGCAGTTGAAATATTAAACTCCTGCAAGCCGACGAAAAAATCCATGGATGGTCGCCATTGCAATATGTATTGTATGTAAAGCATTTAGGCTTGAATCTGAAAAATGCCTTATATATAATACATATTATGTTATTCGAGATAGGTAAACATATCCGCGAGGAACGCAAGAAGCGCAAAATGACTCAAGCGCATCTGGCGAATCTTTTGGGAATGAGCAGGGCCACCATTAGTCAGATTGAAAATGGGATAGTCCAGGACATTGGGATACGCAAGATCCTTCGGATTCTCGAAATTCTCGATCTTGAAATCCGGGTAAGAAAGGCAGGTTCGCCACCTACACTTGATGAGCTTCGAGATGAGGAGGCTTTTTGATGAACACAAAGTCTTTGAAGGTCTGGATAGACAATGTTGAAAGCGGAACGCTAGCACAGGAGAGTCAACGCAAGCATGTTTTTGCCTATAGCCCTGAAGCGCAAGATGCGGTTTCTCTTACGATGCCTATTAGGTTAGAGGGGTGGGCCATGCCAGAGTTGCACCCCGTTTTTCAAATGAATCTTCCGGAAGGGGCTCTTTTGGAAGCCATCAGAAGGGCTATCGCAAAGCTTATCGGAGACAGCGACATGTCTATTTTGGCGGCGACCGGCGGTAACCAGATAGGCCGTAATCGTTTCACCCTGCCTGGGGCAGGAGGCGCAAACAAGGATGTTAAACCTGAGTCGCTTGAAGAATTATTGACCTATCCGGATACAGAAGAGCTATTCAGTGAACTTGTGAGTCGATACGCAATCAGGTCGGGGGTTTCAGGTGTCCAGCCCAAGGTTTTGCTCGAAGCAAAGGAACGAGGCACTTTTGCCACAGGGAGTTATATAGTTAAGAGCTGGAATGACGAGTACCCTTGTTTGGCTGCCAATGAGTTTTTCTGTATGACAGCTGCCAAAAGAGCAGGACTTGATGTTCCGGATTTCTTTTTAGCACAGAACGGGGGGCTGTTTGTGATGCGCCGTTTTGACCGAGGCGCTGGGGGTGAG
>JAQUDG010000162.1 GCA_028685815.1 Desulfuromonas sp. | reverse complement strand
CGATCCCGAGGGCTGCGATTTCAATGCCGTCTTTTATGCATCGTTTGGTCGCAATCTCACACTGCGGTCGACTGGAAGGGTATCCGTCGGTAAGGATGAGGATGATTTTCCAGGATTCGGGTTGCTGGAGCAATGCGGCGCGGGCGTACCACAGGGCTTTGTGGGTTGGCGTTCCGCCCATAGGGTGTAGATTGAAGGCACGGCTGTCTGGTTTGGAGCCGAACCCGCATACAATGTTTACTGGCTCTTTTATTGAGCTGGAACGACAGAACATCGCAGTGGATACTTTAACACCTGCCATTCCGAACAACGCATGGTGCAATGCAAACGCTGCAGGGTTAGCTATTTGATAGCGTTTGTGTTGCGCATTCACCTGATCGCACATCCTTCCTGAGTTATCGAGTAGAACCATCACTGCAGTATTCAAAGCCTGTTGCTCGCTTTTGCGTTTGAAGATCCGCGCATCCCCCACCCCTAATCGTATCAAGCGGTTCGCGTCGAGCTTTCTACCGCTGCTGCCGTAGGTGCACGTCTGCTGTTTGTACCCTTGCAATAGAGTCAACAATCTAGCCCGCATTTTGGAGCAGGCGCTGAGTGCTTCCACCTCATCAAGGCGGCAACGCAGGCTAGGATTGACTTTGCCGACATCTGGCGCCTCGGGAATGCTATGCAGGATGTCCTCGTGGATGGTTTGGCAGATAATGTTCATCTCTTGGGTGATCAGCTGTGATAGGTCTCCGTAGCCGCTGCTTCCCTGTCTGAGCATGGTATCTATTTGTTGTGGTGTAAGGGGTGATGGCGATGAGGATGACGGGCCCTGCTGCTGCGGCTGCTGTGCTAATGCCGGATCTGGACTGACCGCTGTCGATTGCTCGGAACCCTGCTCGGAACCCTGCTCTGGTTGAGATTGTCCCTCACCTCGCTGATTCTCCCCGCCCTTTTTATCCTTCTGATTCTCTTCCCTGTACTTACACAGTAATTCCACCAACTTCTGCGCTAGTGCTTGTGAATCTCCGGTGCAGGCTAACCCTGGCAGGTGGATGTCCAACAGCTTTTCACCCACGCTGATTTCACTGCCGGAATCCCTGCTGAGGGTCATTGCGAGGGCGCTGAGTTCTTGATCGCGTATTGGCATGATTGTATTCTCCTTGTCGTTTATTTAATAGGGTCAGAAGTCCCACGCCAGTGCTACGAGACCGGTGGGAGCATTGGAGTTGGCCGTATCTTCCCGCTCCTGTCGCTCCTGTTGTCCAGCGCAAACCTTCGCTCTACTCCCATGGGGTACACAGGCGCGCAGATCTGCGCCGTGTGTCTGCACCATCTGTTCCTGCTCGCATCCATGTCCCTGCACCACCTCTTCTGCAACCAGTCCCAAGCGAGACAGCCCTCTCAGTAGCAGGTTCAGCTGATCCAGCGCATATCCTTGAATGGCCCCGCTTGCCGGAACGAGATCTATGCTTCGGTCTATGTCGGCGATAACGTCAGCTATGTCCGGGCTCAGGAACTCAAGGGCAGCAAGTTTTTCTTTGATGGAGGATATCGGGCGTAGCGCCTTACGGGTGATGCAATTCTTGCCTTCATAGGATGCACTGTAGGCGCTTGACGCCATATAGCGGATCTCCTGACATAGCTGTGCATATAAACCTTGGGTTTGATATTGTAGCGGGTTACTTTCTGATTCAATCTCGGTGGTGGCGGCTATCTTGATGGGGGTGTATGCAAATCCTAAGGCTTGCTGGACTTTGCTTTGCGGATCGACGGATGCGCGTATCACTGCGGCCCACTCCGGTGGATTGACATTTATCCAATCGCGTACTTTTACGTCGTAGTCCTGCAATAGCTGAACCCTAGCCTGTTCAAAGTTATTCTGCAGCTGGGTCAATTGCCCATCTAGCTCTTGCGCCTCCTGCGCGGCTACCGCATATCCACCTAGGAACCTCACCCCTTTGGCGAGACACAGCTTTTCGGCTTCACGTTTGATAGCGCTGAAAGGTGCGAGCGCCTCGCTACTGATAATCTTCTTACTCCCAAGGGATGCTAGGGTTCCGGGCGGGAGTTTGTCCACTTCTACACCGTTCATGGCTAGGTCTTCGGCTTTGAGCTTCTTACGCCCGCTCCATAAATGGATGTCTAGAATAAAGACGACAATATTCTCAAAAATGTTTAGGTTCTTCATGGTTGATTCTCCTGTGATTGGTTCACTGATTTAGTGCGATGGGGTCTAGCTGCGGCAACGCTTTGGCGAGGATCTGTTCTTCTACCGCTGGCGTTGGATAGTTCATCTCCCATTTCTCAAAGCGGTTTAGGGTGGCGAGGTTGAATACGCTGGTGGCGGCGTATACGTCTCCACCTTGCCCGTCGCCACGGGTGTTGGCGGTAGCGGCCATCAGTACCCGTGGGGCTGGGTAAATTACAGTGCCATCGTCCAGGGTTAGGGTTTGCCCTTCTAACATACGGTGGCACGCCATCATCACCTCTGGATTATACCCATCAATTTCATCAAAGATGATGGCGTACCCACGCGCATACGCATCTAATAGAGGCCCAGGAGTAAAAACGGTGTTGCCGTTGACCAGCTGGACGCGGCCTAAGATATCGTCGGGCTCGGTGCTCTTCTTGGCGGACACCAGCACCGTCGGCACATGCAGAGCGGCGAACAGGTTTTTTAATGCTTCGGTCTTGCCACACCCTGTCGGGCCGGAGATCCACAGCGGCTCTGGTTGTGCTTCGCTTAGCCATTCAATAAAATCCCGCGCCAGACTCTCGTCCCAGATATAATCCCTACTCTGCTGCGGAACTAGCGGATGCCCAGGGGAGAAACCTGGCAGCTGCATGTTGCTTGGGATACCGAACACTTCCTTGACGCTGTAGGTGCAGGATTGCGGCTGGATCTGTGCCATCAAGGCGTTGAGAGTGGTGTGCCTAACTGTGGTTTCATTGTGCTGGCTGGCTGGGTCAGTGACGGTAGCAGTATGTAAATCTTGCATGATGTTTTTTTCTCCTTATGATTATTGTAGAATACTTATCTGCTAACTCAAGATAGACGTTCTCCAATAAATAAAACTGCCGGAGGCTCTTTAGTTTCCAGAACGCTCCGGCAGGGTGGATTACGATATTTGTGTCCATGACGGTCTGCGATAAGACATCGCAGGTATTTACTCAGCCAGCAGCTCCTTTCCCTTTGCTATCGCCTTTTGCAGACCTATTCCAACTAGGAAAATAGCTATGCCGAGACCGGTGGCTATGGCATCGCTGGGGTAGCCGGTGCTGCGTATTTGCAGGTCGTGGGGGTACTGGGCGTCGATATCCAGGGAGCTTGGTTCGTTGGAGAAATATCGCCGGGATGGATCCCAGAGGATTCACGTTGAGCACATGCATATTGATAATAATTCTCAAGCCGTAATTGGCTCTGTTACCAAG
>JAQUDG010000161.1 GCA_028685815.1 Desulfuromonas sp. | reverse complement strand
CTACGCCGAAGAGGCTGGTCTGCCCCGACGCCTTATCATCCAGTTACCTTTTCTCAACACCCGTTTAAGTGCCTACTGGATTCACCTGGTAACCCCCATCTCCCTGTCTCTAGCTCGCCCCTTGGTGGAAGGGTTGAGCAACCCGGTGGTGTGCAGAGAGCATCGCATCACCGAACTGATCCCGCAGGAACTTTTTGACGCCAGAACCTCTATCCGCCGCGCCTTGATGCGCACCAGGCAGCACGAGGTGGAAACTTCTTGGAGTGACTCAGGGGAACTGCCTCCGGTGGAATGGAGCACAGCAGGAGACCCGGAATGGGCGGGGGGAAGTATGTTTGAAGATGCGCGCCGCGTAGTGCTGCGTGCCACCCCCGAACAGATATGGCCGTCAATCACTTCTCTAGGAGGTGAGGTAGGCTACTACTACGCCAACTGGCTGTGGAAGATACGCGGTTTCATGGATCAACTCGTTGGCGGGTTTGGCTTGCGGCGAGGGCGGCGCAGCTCAAAAGCGCTATATCCAGGAGACGCTATCGACTTTTGGCGTGTCATTAAAGTCCACCGCCACCAATCCCTGGTGCTGTCGGCGGAGATGAAGTTGCCTGGCGAGGCTGTACTGGTCTTTCAGCTCAAGCCCATTGATGTCGAACGCACTGAGGTACAGCAGGTAGCGCGCTTTCTTCCCAAGGGGCTGTTCGGCTTGGTATATTGGTATACGGTCATGCCGTTTCACCACTATGTGTTCAACGGCATGCTCCGGGGCATTGCCACCTCAACCCAAGCCCCCATCTTGAGAGGGCCAGAACATTTCGACCCCTCTACGCTGGCATAGAAGTTACCTTGTCTCGTCGCGCAGACCCTCTAAAAAGACATATTCATCAGAAGATAATTACGAGCCTTCCAACCCAAGGATATAAAACCACTGTTGTTGTGTAACCGGCATATCCGACAGGCGGTTACCTTTTTTCAGTAGCTGCATCCCGGCGAGCTCCTCATGTTCTTTGAGCTCTGTGAGAGAAATAACCCTGTGGGTATGACGAAGGTACTTTACATCCACCATCATCCAGCGCGGCTTATCAGGGTCGCTTTTGGGGTCAAAATGGTTCGACTCTGGGTCAAACGCCGTATGATCGGGATAGCCGGTCCGCACGACTTCCATAACCCCAACTATCCCTGGCACCTTGCAGTTGGAATGGTAGAAAAAAGCTTGATCCCCAACTTTCATCTCGTCGCGCATCATGTTGCGCGCCTGATAGTTGCGCACCCCATCCCAATGTTCAGTCTGATTTGGCATATCCCTCAGAGTGTCAATACTGAATTCTCCCGGTTCAGATTTCATGAGCCAATACTGCATCGATAAAAGCCCCCTAAGCCTTAGGTTCTTGGCGCGGTGCCGCTTTCAGGCGTACCAAAGAAAAGCCGATGCCGAGCGTACATAACGCACTGAATATCAGCAGCGTTATATGCATACTGCGCAAAAAGGTATCTAAGGTCTCTGTCGATACGGCAACCCCAGGCATTATACGGGTAAACACCAGGGTGATGATCATCATACTGCTGAGCATGCCAAAGGTGCGCATACTCGCATTTAACCCAGACGCAACCCCTAGATATTTGGCAGAAACGCTACCCATGATGGTGCTGATATTCGGAGACGAAAACAGGGCGAAGCCAATACCGAGCAGAACCAGGAGTGCATAGATCAGCGGCATAGTCGAGCTTTTGTCCAGCGTGGCTGCAACAGCAATAGCTAGCGCACAGAAGAACATCCCCGTAGTGGCAACCCACGCCGCCGGAATCCGGTCGGCCAAGCGCCCACACAGCGGAGAAAACAGTGCCTGCACCACCGGCGAGGTTATCAGTACCAATCCTGCCTGTTGTGGTCCCATCCCCTTGGCATACTGCAAATACAGACTCATGAAAAAGGTAACCCCAAAGGTTGCAGCATAATTGAACAGCGCCGCAAGATTACTGAAGGCAAAAACCCGATTGCGGGTAAAGAGCTCTACGTTGAGCAGGGGAAACTTGCTCCGTGACTCAAACCACAAAAAAGCGATCAATCCCGCATTGCCTGCGCCAATCAATCCCCAGGCCCACCACCCTTGGTTGACATTTACCACTCCGGAAAACAGCAACATTACGGAAGTGGCATAAATTACGGCTCCGCTTAAATCGAAGGGTTCGCCTCGCGCTTCGGCCCAGTCATGCCGAATTCTGGTGCGGGTAAGCATATAGGTGAGCAATCCTAGAGGCAGTACCATATAGAACAACGAGCGCCAGCCAAAATTCTCCGCCATAAAACCGCCCACCAGCGGCCCAAACGAGATACCAGCGTATACACTCGCCACCACTATACCAAGGGCCTTACCCCTTTGCTCCGGTGGAAAAGCCGATACCACCATAGCCATGGTGGTAGCCATCACCATGGCACCGCCGATACCCTGAAAAAAACGCAGCACAATTACCGCTTCAATGCTCTGGCTTAAGGAGATTATCCCCCCTAGAAACGAAAACACCAGCAGCCCGTTTAAAAAGACACGTTTACGTCCGTGGATGTCACCTAGGCGTCCCATAGTCAACAAAAACACGGCGGCGGCGAGGGCGTAGGTGGTCTCCACTAGCCCAAGCTGCAAGGCACTGGCACCAAGGTCGCGCCCCATTGCAGGTAGCGCTACCCCGACAGCTGACAGCATGAAGGGCATCATAAAATGAGCGATACACACTGCAAGCAACAAGGTTGAGCGGGATGCTTTGTCTATGGAGGTTTCACTGAGTTTATCCATATTTTATTATCTCTGCGCGCCGCTTCGTTACTAATGCTCTGCCACGCAGCGGCGCAGGATAAAATTACCTCTTTTTCTTTCTGTTCTGCTGAGTTTTAAGTAGTTCGCCCAAGGTACCAAGACCGCCAGAGGGTACTGAATCGGCATAACTCTTCACCTCGGTTCCGTGCATTTCTTGGTCCGCCGGCACCAGAGAGATGCGCCGCTCATCCAGATCTATTTTCTCAATCCTGACTTCGAGTTTCTGCCCTGGCTGCAACACCTCCTGCGGATGGGCTATGCGCTTGCCCTCCCCCAAACGGGAGACATGGATCAAGCCATCGACTCCATCCTCAAGGGTTACAAAAGCTCCGAAGGGGGCCAGGCGACTAACCGTGCCGGGATACTGCTCCCCTTCTTTATAAATGCCGCCCACCTTCTTCCACGGGTCAGCTTGAGTGTCACGCAAGCTGAAGGAGAACTTATTATTCTTCCAGTCCAGCTTTTTAACCGCGACCTCCACCTCTTGATCTAGGCTCAACACCTGGTTGATATCCTCGACCCGGGCATAACTCACCTCAGAGATGGGCAACAATCCCTCAATCCCGCCGATATCCACAAAGGCCCCGAAATCGCGGCCATTGGTGATCCCCCCCTTGACAATC
>JAQUDG010000160.1 GCA_028685815.1 Desulfuromonas sp. | reverse complement strand
GGTTGCACAGACCTACTATAAAAACTCCGCGACCAATGCACTCTTCTATGGCGATCAACTTGCAAAGCAAATCAAGGACCAAAAACTGCTCAACGAAAGCAATCTCGACAATCTACGCGCCTTAATCCACAAGAAACAACAGGAATATAACCTTGGCGTCGTGGAGGTTTTCTCTTCAACCCACGAAGAACTGGTGCGCGCTTCCAACCCAGACATCCCCTCGGCTGATTTTACTGACCCAGGTTCATCAACAATAAACGAGGCTCTCAAAGGTGAGCGCTTTACCCGGATAACTCCAACAGGGAAGGCGGATCTTATCCGTGGGATTGTTCCGATTTATTCGAATTGGAATACCGAGGATGTCGTGGGAGTTGTGGTAATCAACTATCATGTCCCCTATTCTTTGGTTAATAAAATGGAAGAAATATCTACCACTTACCAGCAGTATAAGGACTCCCAACAACTAAAGGGCAAAGTAAAGCAGGGTTATATCGCTATTTTGCTTTTGATTGCTTTGATCATAATTTTTCTAGCTACATGGTTCGGCTTGCGCATAGCCCGCTCCATAACGGTCCCTATCCAGGAATTGGTTACAGCCACCAATCAAATCAGCAATGATAATCTACAGGTCCAACTCCCGCCGGCAGGTGACGACGAAATCGGCCAACTAATCGACTCTTTCGGTAAAATGACTACTGAACTAAGTCGGGAGCGGGCGCGTATTCAACACGCTCACAATGAACTTAAGAACTCAAATATCGAACTAGAACAGCGGCGACGCTACATGGAAATTTTGCTGCGCAATGTAACTGCCGGCGTTATATCCATCGACAGGTTCGGAATCCTTACCACTATAAATAAGTCTGCAGAGCGCCTTTTAAAAATTCAGTCCGACGCAGTACTCGGGCGGAAGTACGCTGACATCGTCAATGAAGAACAACTTTCAATCGTAAAAAGCTTTCTTACGGAGTTGATTAAGTCCGGCAAGGAAACCGTAAAGCGGCAGATCTCCTTGAGTATTCAGGGACAGCAAATAATTCTGCTTTTAAATGCGACACGCCTACACGATGAGCATGGCAATATAATGGGTACAGTAATTGTGTTTGACGACCTGACACAGTTGCAGAAAGCACAACGCATGGCCGCATGGCGCGAGGTGGCACGGCGCATTGCGCATGAAATCAAAAACCCTCTGACGCCCATACAGTTGTCCGCCCAACGCTTACGTCGACGCTACCTAGATCGCTTTAACGATGAAGACAGCGTCTTTGACGAGTGCACACAGACAATTATCAACCAAGTAGACGACCTTAAAAATCTAGTTAACGAATTTTCGAACTTTGCTCGTATGCCTGCGAGCAACCCTGCACCTGAAAATATAAATTCCATAATCAGCGACACCATGATTCTGTATCAACAGGGACACAAAGATATTGAATTCAAACTTAACGCGGATGCCTCAATACCGAATATCAATGTTGACAGAGAGCAAATTAAACGGGTGGTCATTAACCTGCTCGACAATGCGGTGCATGCTGTACATGAAGCGGAGGCCCCGCACAATATTGATTTAAAAACGGAGTTGAACCGCACCATGAATATGGCTACTCTGGTGATCAGTGACACCGGATGCGGAATCCCCGACAAAGATAAACCGCGCCTCTTCGAGCCATATTTTTCAACCAAACAAAGTGGAACTGGGCTTGGGCTGGCAATTGTCGCCACCATTATTTCAGATCATGGTGGCTATATAAGGGTGAAAGATCATCACCCGCGCGGCACCGAAATCATTATTGAGCTACCCTTAACCTGATCCACATACAGCAGAAAAATTAACTATATGGCACATATACTAATTGTTGATGACGAGCAAAGCATACAGGCAAGCATTGCCGGGATCCTCCAGGACGAAGGCTATCAGACTAGCTGTGCCAGTGATGGGGAAGCAGCCCTGCGCTTGATTCAAGAAGAGGCGCCGGAGCTAATTCTCCTCGATATCTGGATGCCAGGTATGGACGGAATCAATGTGTTAAAAAAGATCCAAGGGCTTGGTGAAGGGATGCAGGTCATCATGATGAGCGGACATGCCACGATCGAAACCGCAGTTACCGCAACCAAGTTAGGCGCGCACGACTTTATCGAAAAACCGATCTCCATTGAAAAGCTACTTTTATGCATTCAAAATGCCCTTAAGTTGAACCAGTTGGTAGAAGAAAACAAAAATCTGCGCGCACGTATTTCCCGCGATTATGAAATAATAGGTTCAAGCCAAGCTATTAAAGAACTGAAACAGCAAATTCGCATCGCCGCGCCCACCTCCGGTTGGGTCCTGATAACTGGTGAAAATGGCACTGGTAAAGAATTGGTGGCGCGCGCCATACACAGGCAGTCTAAACGTGCTAAAAAAGCTTTTATTGAAGTAAACTGCGCAGCGATACCGGAAGATCTCATAGAATCAGAACTTTTCGGGCATGAGAAAGGGGCATTTACCGGGGCAACTAGTATGCGCAAAGGCAAATTTGATCTGGCGCACGAGGGCACCCTTTTCCTTGATGAGATTGGAGATATGAGCCTTAAAACCCAGGCAAAGGTTCTGCGGATACTTCAAGAACATAAATTTGAACGTGTAGGCGGGGAAAGGCCAATTGAAATAGAAGTACGGGTTATCGCAGCAACAAATAAGAATTTGGAAGAAGAGATAAAGCAGGGAAACTTTAGAGAAGATCTATACTATCGCCTCAATGTTCTACCATTTCAGGTACCAGCGTTGCGTGACCGAAGCGATGACATTCCGATTTTGGCCCAACACTTTCTTAAATCATACTGCCAAAAAGAAAGTGCCGAAGGGAAGCAGTTAACTGATGACATGTTGAAAGCTTTAAGCGCGTACAAATGGCCTGGCAACGTGCGAGAACTTAAAAACATCATTGAGCGCTTGGCTATAATGACCCAGGAGGATGTTATTGATGTAACAGCACTCCCAGCAGAGATAAGGAATGCAACCCCAAGTGAAAGCGGAATAGAGCCTGACCCACTGCTGACAGGAGAGTACAGTGATCTGAAAGAAGCACGGGAACATTTCGAAAAAGAATTCATCCGCTCCAAACTGATTGAGAACAACTGGAACGTATCGAAGACAGCGGAGGAGATAGGACTGGAGCGCTCAAATCTGCATCGGAAAATCAAGAGTTTCGGTATTGAAGCAGATAAAAGCTAAGAGATAGGGATTAGATAGGGATTGCCCTCTCCACAGAGCATCGAGCTGGAGGGGGCCTGTAAAACAGACTCAGTAGAAAACTTGGAACTCCGTGAGTGTGCACAGCCTGGCGCGCAAAACAAAAAAAGGATCCGCGAAAGCGGATCCTTTTGAGGTAAAGATTCGGCGGCGACCTACTTTCCCACACAGTTGCCCATGCAGTATCATTGGCGCTACAGAGC
>JAQUDG010000069.1 GCA_028685815.1 Desulfuromonas sp. | reverse complement strand
GGGCCTGCCCATCGCTACCGAAGTGCTCGACACCATAACACCGCAGTATTATGCCGACCTCATCAGCTGGGGTGCCATCGGGGCACGGACCACTGAGTCCCAACCCCACCTGGAGATGTCAAGCGGGCTGTCATTTCCGGTTGGATTTAAAAACAGCACCGATGGCAATCTATGTATCGCCATGGATGCCATGAGTGCAGCGGCGCATGAGCACAGTTTTCTGGGCATCAACCGTTCCGGCAAAATCTCCGTCGTCCAGACCAGCGGCAACCACCACGTGCATATTGTGCTACGCGGCGGTAGTGGCAAACCCAACTATCACCGGGAAGACATTCTCGAAACCGAGCGGCGACTGATGGAGCGCAACCTCTCTACCGCCATCATGGTGGACTGCAGCCATGCCAACTCCGACAAAGATCATACGCGCCAACCTGCCGTCGCACGTGACGTCCTTGCCCAAATCGAAGCGGGGGACACCTGCATCCGCGCCCTTATGATCGAAAGCAACATCGAGTGCGGGAACCAGCCCATCGAGGCGGCCCCCGACTTGAAGTATGGCGTGTCCGTGACCGATAAATGTATCGATTGGGCTGAGACCGAAGCGCTGCTGCGCGAGATCCATCAACATCTCACCAAAATGGGCGGTCGAAAAACCGGAGCAAAAATCTTGTAGGGGCGCGGTGTGCCGTGCCTACCACCACCGGCACAACCCCCCCTCAATCCCCCCTATAAAATAGGGGGGAAGGTGAGCGCAGCGAGCAGGGGGGTGATTCACGAATCGCCCTTTCGCGTTGCGGTGGCGGAAATACGGGCGATTCGTGAATCGCCCCTACGAATGGTGGAATCCACCATTAACGCAAAAATTCACGTAATCTTTCGTTAAAGCGAAAAATGCTTCAGCGCCGTTTCAGCTATGGCAGCGCCTATACTCAAAGACGCTGTTGCCGCCGGCGAAGGAGCATTAAGCACATGCACCATCCCCGGTGCTTCGTGAACGCAGAAATCATCGACAAGTGAACCGTCTGCCGCCACCGCCTGCGCGCGCACTCCGGCTCCCGCACGGTAGATTGCATCGGCGTGCAGATCAGGGATGAGCTCACGCAAATCGCGTAGCATCTGAGTTTTGCTTAGCGAGCGCCGGTACTCATGCAGACCGACCCGCCAATAACGCCGAGCCAAGCGTAAAAAACCGGGATATTTTAGGGTATCGAACATGTCACGCAGGCTGAAATCCCACAGGTGATAACCCTCACGCTTAAATGCCAACACCGCATTCGGGCCCGCCTCAATCGCTCCATCGGGCATACGGGTGAAGTGCACCCCCAGAAACGGGAACTTAGGGTCCGGCACCGGATAGATGAGATTCTTAACCATATGGCGCTGCTGTTGCCCGAGCTTGTAATATTCCCCCCGAAAAGGGACAATCTGCACCTTGGGATCAACGCCACACATCCTCGCCACCCTGTCGCTATACAGCCCCGCACAATTCACCACAAAACGCGCTTCAACTTGGCCAGCCGCCGTATGAAGACGAAACTCGGAGTTTGCACGCTCCACACTCTGCACCTCAGCAGAAGTCAGGATAGCTCCTCCACCGGCTTCAACCTTGGCACCAAAAGCATAAGTAACCGCAGTGTAGTCGACTATTCCGGTCTGGGGTACGTGCAGGCCCGCGATGCCACTGACCCGAGGTTCATATTGGCGCAGATCGGAAGCATCCAAGCGCTTAATCCCTGTAAGACCGTTCTGATGTCCACGGTGCTCCAGCTCGTCCAGAGCTTCGAGTTGCCCTTCGTCCGTTGCCACCACAATCTTGCCACAGCGCTCGTGCGCTATCTCCTCGGCCTGACAAAAAGCGTATAGTGCTTCACGCCCTTCGGTGCAGTTACGTGCCTTGAGAGACCCAGGGCGATAGTACAGGCCGGAATGGATCACTCCACTATTGTGCCCAGTTTGATGGGCAGCCAGCTGTGACTCTTTTTCCACAACTATCACTCTGGTTCCAGCAGCCAACTCAGTCAATGCCTTGGCGGTAGCCACCCCGACAATGCCCCCCCCAATTATTGCAACATCATAAAAATCCATAAAATCGCATTTCCCTGCACATGTTTTCTGCACACGCGTCTACCTATACCCTGCCTAAACGACAAAATCAGTCACTTTCGGGTCTTTGCGTATCATTAACAAGCAGGCGCACATCATCGATGTTGACGCTTTTAATCTCCTTGCCTTCCCGCTCGCACCGCACCAACCCTTCTTCCACCCAGAACAATAGCTTGCTGGGTTTAATTCCAAATCTCTGCGCTGCCGCCTCAACCTCGTACCAAGTTTTCCCCAAAGCCATAACAACCTCCAGATATACACACCTTCACATATGTAACGACCGTATAAAACAACCAGTCAGGCTACACTCCCTACTTCCGTTTGGGCCTGTGACAATATTAGCTGCAGTACGATAAATGGCCAGACTTTTACCGATTACAGATCATTAAGCAGACGATACAGCATCTGCTGTAGGTCCCATACCAGTGCGGCATGAGACTCAAACTCGCCTTCGGTTAAGAGCAGGCGTCCACGGTCGAGTAGATTGTGGGCGTCGAGCAGTACTGGGGAGAGGTCTTGTTCTATGCGCATTCGTGGAATCTCCCCCACAGACTCCACATGCTCTTCAAGCATATCCGCTCCGTTACGCAAGACCTGCATAGCGCGCTCAGAAGAACCCTCATCTTCAATCTGTTTTATCGCAGCCATCAGATCCGCCACAAGCTGTCGATACCGTTCTGAAATACTCATAATTACTCCGCCATTAATCATGTCACTGCCGTTAAGCGTTCAATTCGCCGCCCCCGCACCTCTCAGGGTTCACCCTGACCAAGTACTCAAGGAGCACCATACTACTAAAGTTTTGCTTAAAAAACAAAGCTGCAACTCATTGTAGAAAAAGAGGCGCCACCAGACCCAACCACATCCATCAAACCTTAATTATGCCGTTGACTTCCTTCGTGGGGTGCTGTTAGATTGGGCGGAAATTAGATGCCCTGGGGGAGTTGTTACAACTGAGAGTTCCGTACGCGGACGACCCTTAGAACCTGATCCGGATTATACCGGCGTAGGAAAGCGGCGCACACACGAATTCAACTATTTGTGTATCGGGGTCGCGGCTGTGACCCTGTTTTTGTTTGTGCCATACCTTCCCCATGTCCTGCTCAACGTAGAGTCCTGCTCAAGTTGTCCCTGCACAACCCCTCTTAGTTTCGCATCTGCCCATATTAATGTAGTGTATTCGGTACCAGATTGTTTTTACTTTCTCATCCCGCCTCGCTTATCCGCAGCAGGGTATTTTTATGCACGGAGGGTTGATTTGAGGCGAAATGCAAACAATCAACCTGAGCTATGGCCTAAGTAGATGCGTATCAGTATAAATGAACAGTTGCACGACATACCCGCGGAGATGACGCTTGATCAACTGCGCCGCCACAAGTATCCAGGTGCGGACATCTGTGTTCTCAACGGCGCAGAAACCAAGGCAAACACGCCTTTGCAGTCCGGAGATCGCGTGGTGTTCATCTGCAGCGGCCACACTCCAAGCACTGAAGAATTCAACGCCATGCTCAAAGCCCGCCACGGCGTTGAAGTACAGCAAACCTTGGAGCGTTCATGTGTCGCTATTGCCGGGGTTGGCGGGCTTGGCTCCAATGTCGCCATTGCCTTGGCGCGTGCGGGCATCGGCTGTTTGATTATTGCAGATCAGGATGTCGTGGAGCTCTCCAATCTGCAGCGTCAGCAGTATTTTCTCGATCAAATTGGGTGCCCAAAGGTTACCGCCATGGCTACAACCCTTAAACGCATAAATCCGGGGTTGCACCTCACTACGCATCACACCAGAGTCGATAGCCACAATCTCACTGAACTATTCGCCTCCGCCCATATTCTGGTGGAAGCATTTGACCACGCCAGCGCCAAAGCCGAGCTTACCCAGACATGGCTGCAAACCTTCCCCGAGCGCCCCCTGGTGGCGGCATCCGGCGTGGCTGGTTTTGGTGCCGCCAACAGCATCATAACCCAACGCCCTTTTGCCCGCCTGTACGTGTGTGGGGATGGCGCCAGCGCCGTTGAAGCAGTCGGCAGTTTATGCGCCTCACGCGTGGGAGTTGCGGCCAGCCATCAGGCACATGCCGTGGTGCGCCTGTTGCTGGGGCTAGATCCTCTGACGGACACGCCCACCACCAAACACAACAGTCCCATAGATAAAACTCTTTCAAATACAGAAAAGATAGATATAGACAAGAAACAATGTGGAGGATAACGCTTATGCAACTGAAGATTAATGGAAAAACACTGGAAGTAAAAGATGGGTGCAACATTGAGGCGCTACTGCAACAGCTGGGCCTAAAAGCAGATCGAGTCGCGGTGGAGCGCAACCGCAATATAGTCATGCGCAGTGACTTTGACACCACGGTGCTGCAGAACAACGACCAGATTGAAATCGTTAACTTTGTCGGGGGGGGATAGACGACATAGCGTTCGCTATTTTACCTGTTTCTCCCTGAACACCGGATCTGCTGTCAGCACCATGCATCAAACCATAAACAAAGGGTTGTTCAGGACCATTGAAGCTCAAAACACAACACCTCCCACGCGCGAGCGGCAGTACCTGCACGCGTTAAGGATCTGTTCTCTGCTGAAAGGATCGTATTCATAGCATGGACAAACTAATTATTGCCGGGCGCACATTCCGCTCACGCTTGATGGTAGGTACCGGAAAATTTTCTTCCAATGCAGCTATGGCCGCAGCGCTACACGCCTCGGACTGCGAAATAGTGACCGTGGCCCTGCGCCGGGTGGATATCGACAATCCGCAGGACGATATGCTCAGCCATATCGACCCCAAACGCCATCTGCTGTTGCCCAACACCAGCGGCGCGCGCGATGCCGAAGAGGCGGTACGCCTGGCACGACTGGCACGGGCCGCTGGATGCGAGCCATGGATCAAACTTGAGGTGACTCCCGATCCGTACTACCTGCTCCCTGACCCCATCGAAACCCTAAAGGCGGCAATAATTCTAGTGAAGGAAGGATTTGTGGTACTGCCATATATAAACGCCGATCCTGTGCTGGCCAAACATCTACAGGAAGCCGGTTGCGCTACGGTAATGCCCCTTGGCGCCCCCATCGGCACCAACAGGGGGATTCGTACCCGCGATAACATCGCCATTATTATCGAGCAGGCGATAGTCCCAGTGGTGGTGGATGCCGGACTCGGGGCACCATCCCATGCGGCGGAGGCGATGGAGATGGGTGCGGACGCCGTTCTGGTTAACACTGCGCTGGCAGTTGCCGCCGACCCCGCTGCAATGGCAGCTGCTTTTGCCAAAGGGGTGCAGGCTGGACGTGAAGCTTTCCTAGCGGGGCTCGGGAAACAGCGCCTGCACGCACACGCATCTAGCCCCCTGACTGGATTTTTAAGGAATGAAGCATGATAAGCAGCAGCCCAACCCTTGGCAGCGCAACCTTCAGTGATGTAATCACCCAGTACCCACAGGATGAAATCCTCGAGCAGATTCACGCCTGCAGCACAAGTCAGGTAGAGCAGGCTCTGAGTGCGGAACGCCCGAATCTGCGCGACTTCATGGCGCTGATCTCTCCGGCAGCGCAGGAGTATCTGGAGCCCATGGCTCAGCGCTCGCAGCAGATCACGCGCCAGCGCTTTGGGAACAATATTTATCTATACACTCCGATGTATCTGTCCAACGAGTGCAACAACGGCTGCAAGTACTGCGGTTTCAACGCCAGCAATAAAATCCCGCGCGCCACCCTGAGCATGGGCGCCATCGAAAAAGAAGCGCGGATCATTCACGATTATGGTTTTCGCCACATCCTGCTGCTGACCGGAGAAGCGAGTAAACTGGCGGACAATCAATATCTGGTGGACGCGATTGAACGCATCAAACCGCTGTTCAGCTCCATCAGCATTGAAGTCTATCCTATGGATACCAGTGGCTATGCACAGGTAATCGAAGCTGGAGTGGATGGCCTGACCGTGTACCAGGAGACCTATAACCCAGAGTTATACGCGGACCTGCACCCGTACGGCAAAAAGCGCAATTATACCTACCGCCTGGATGCTCCGGATCGGGCAGGAACTGCGGGGATGCGCCGCATCGGTGTCGGGGCACTGCTGGGACTGGGAAATTTCGTCAGCGAAGCCTTTTACACCGGCCTTCACGCACGCCACCTGGCCAAACGCTATTGGCGCAGCCAGGTGAGCGTCTCTTTCCCGCGGATTCGCCCGGCAGATGGAGGGTTTGCGCCATTGGAAATTGTCAGCGATGCGCAACTGGTGCAGATGCTGTGCGCCATGCGCCTGCTGCTACCTGATGCAGGACTCTACTTATCTACGCGGGAGAGTGCCACCTTGCGCGATAACATGATGCCTTTGGGAATTACCCACATGAGCGCGGGTTCGTGTACCGCTCCGGGTGGGCACAGTAAAGATGCGTCAGCCACCGAGCAATTTGCCATCAACGACGATCGCACTCCCGAAGGGATGAACGCCATAATCAAGGCCAAAGGGCTCGAAGCGGTATGGAAGGACTGGGACACTGCTTTTCTCAACCGCGATACTGCGGTTGCTAACATCCATGCCGGTTGATTTTGCCCTGTACCTTATAAGCGCCCGGCATCAGTGCGGCACCGGGCACACCCTGTTGAGCACTCTTGAGGCCGCCCTACGGGGCGGAGTCAGGGCGGTACAGTTGCGCGAAAAAGACCTTAGTTCGGCGGAGTTATTTGATTATGCGTGCCAGATTCGCACCCTCACTCGGCGCTACGGTGCACACTTGTTCATTAATGATCGGGTGGATATCGCCCTGGCTGCAGACGCCGATGGTGTCCATCTTACCGAGCAGTCCGTGGATGTAACCACAGCACGCGAACTTCTGGGCCATACTAAACTGATCGGCGTTTCTACCCACAGCCTTACCCGCGCCCTGAGTGCAGCGCGCAACGGTGCGGACCTCATCACCTTCAGTCCGGTATTTTACACCCCATCCAAGGCTGCATATGGCAGCCCACAGGGGGTAGAACGCCTGCGTGAGGTGTGTGCGGCTGTAAACATCCCAGTCTTTGCCCTGGGAGGAATAAACCCACACAATCAGGCCGAAGTGCACCAGGCGGGGGCCAGCGGGATAGCCCTAATTTCTGCGATTTTTGCCGCACCCGACCCCGCAGCAGCAGCCAGAGAATTTAACTTATTGCTACCTGGGACTACCCCATAAATCACGCACAAACACATTTACACCTAACACCAGCAGCGCTAAAAACACCCTAAACCGTCTACGCAAAAAGCTTCCACCCCTTCCTGAGGGATAAATCCTTCCTGCACAGGCCATGCATTACTTGTAAGAAGCGGCACTTTTTGGCATAGTGCACCAGGTCTGCATTTGACATATGATAAACGTATCCATCACCACCATGTTTAAGGAGAGGGTTAATGCCCAAACGCACCGATATACACAAGATTCTCATCATAGGTTCCGGCCCCATCATCATCGGCCAGGCATGCGAATTTGATTACTCCGGCACCCAGGCGTGTAAAGCCTTGCGTAACCTCGGATACGAAATCCTGCTGGTGAACTCAAATCCGGCTACCATAATGACCGATCCGGACATGGCAGATATCACCTATATTGAAGCCCTCACCCCCGAAGTTATCGGAGCGATCATCGAGCGCGAGCGCCCCGATGCTCTTCTGCCCAATCTCGGCGGGCAAACGGCTTTAAACCTAGCCATGGAACTTGAGCGCCGCGGCATCTTGGACAAATACAAGGTGGAGGTGATCGGGGTCAACCTGCGTGCTATAGAGCGGGGAGAAGACCGGGATATCTTCAAACATACCATGGATGGTCTGGGAATAGAGATGGCGCGTAGTGCCATCGCCAACACCATGGCCGAGGCTAAAGATATCCTCAAGGATATCAACCTGCCGGTGGTGATCCGCCCAGCCTATACCATGGGGGGCACCGGTGGTGGATTTGCCTACAACATCGAAGAATTCGAAAACACGGTTGCCCGCGGCCTCTCCTTGAGTCCGGTAAGTCAGGTTTTGATTGAAGAGTCAATCCGTGGTTGGGAGGAACTGGAACTTGAGGTGGTGCGTGATGCCAAAGGGCAGAAGATCACCGTATGCTTTATTGAGAACGTCGACGCCGTCGGGGTGCACACCGGCGATTCCTTCTGTACCGCCCCCATGCTCACCATTGATGCTGAAGTACAAGCGCGGCTGCAACGCCACGCCCACGCCATTGTAGAGGCCATCGGAGTTATTGGCGGCACCAATGTCCAGTTTGCCTACGATCCCGTCAGTGATCGCATCATCGTTATAGAAATAAACCCGCGCACCTCGCGCTCTTCCGCCCTGGCGAGCAAGGCTACCGGTTTCCCCATCGCTTTAATCTCGGCTCAACTGGCCGCCGGCTTCACCCTGGATGAAATTCCATACTGGCGTGATGGCACCCTGGATAAATATACCCCCAGTGGTGACTACGTAGTGGTCAAGTTTGCACGCTGGGCGTTTGAGAAGTTCAAAGGAGTGCAAGACAAATTAGGCACTCAGATGCGTGCCGTCGGCGAAGTAATGAGTATCGGAAAAAACTATAAAGAGGCGATGCAAAAAGCGATTCGTTCTCTAGAGATTGATCGCTACGGCTTTGGATTTGCGTCTAACTTCAACAGTCTGAGTTTGGACGAGTTGATGCACAAACTCACCGAGCCATCCAGTGAACGCCACTTCCTTATCTATGAAGCTCTGCGCAAAGGGGCAAGCATAGACACCTTGGCGCAGCGAACGGACATTAAACCTTGGTTTCTGCACCAAATGCACGAACTAGTGGAGCTCGAAGAACAACTGCTTAAACATAAAGGAGCGCTGCCGCCAGATGAACTACTCCTGCAGGCCAAACGCGACGGTTTTGCAGATAAATACTTAGGCCAGTTGCTGCAAATTCCGGAAGCACACATCCGCACCCGCCGTTTGGAACTGAATATGGGGCAGGCCTGGGAGGCCGTGCCGGTCAGCGGCGTGGAAGATGCTGCCTATTACTACTCCACCTATAACGCCCCCAATGCAGTAAAAATAAGCTCCCGTAAAAAAATCATGGTGCTAGGTGGCGGACCGAACCGCATCGGTCAAGGAATCGAATTTGACTACTGCTGTGTCCACACCGCGATGGCGCTACGCGAGGCTGGTTACGAAACCATTATGGTCAACTGCAATCCCTCGACGGTTTCCACCGATTACGACACTTCTGATAAACTCTACTTTGAACCTCTGACGGTAGAGGATGTGCTCTCCATCTATGCCAAAGAACAGCCCGAAGGAGTGGTGGTGCAATTCGGTGGTCAGACCCCACTTAACATCGCGGCGGAACTCGAAGCCGCTGGGGTAAACATCATCGGCACCTCACCTGCGACCATAGATCAAGCTGAGGATCGTGACCAGTTCAACGCCATGATGGAAAAACTCCATATACCGCAGCCCGAATCGGGAATGGCGAGCACCTTGGCTCAGGCGCTGGATATAGCCGCGCGGATTGGCTATCCGCTAATCGTGCGCCCATCGTATGTACTGGGTGGACGCGCCATGGAGATTGTACACGCCGAAGATGAGTTGCGTACCTATCTGGACAAAGCCGTAGTGGTTTCCCCCGAGCGCCCTATCCTAATTGATCGTTTCTTAGAAAATGCCATTGAAGCTGAAGCAGACGCTATTTGTGATGGCACCGATGCCTTTGTCCCCGCAGTGATGGAACACATCGAGATGGCCGGAGTACATTCAGGTGACTCCGCCTGCGTTATTCCGTCCGTCAACATTGCGCCGGAGCATATTCAGACCATCGAAGAGTACACCCGCCGCATCGCGGTTGAGATGGGGGTGGTGGGGTTGATGAATATTCAATACGCCATAGCGAAAAACAAGGTGTACATCATCGAAGCCAACCCGCGCGCAAGTCGCACCGTGCCGCTGGTATCTAAGGTATGCAACATCCCTATGCCCAAAATCGCAGTAGAGCTGATGCTGGGCAAGAAACTCGCAGACATGCACCTGAAGTCCGGCAAGATCTCCCACTTCGGGGTCAAAGAAGCGGTGTTTCCGTTCAACATGTTCCCTGAAGTCGACCCAGTACTGGGGCCGGAGATGCGCTCCACCGGCGAAGTTCTTGGATTGGCAGATAGTTATGGGCTGGCGTTCTTCAAGGCGCAGAATGCTGCAGGGGGGCGTCTGCCCCAAGAAGGGCGTGTCCTCATAACCGTGGCAGAAGAGGACAAGGTTGGAGCCATCGAAGTTGCACGTCAATTTCAGGCGCTGGGCTTCACCGTGGTGGCCACCGCAGGGACGGCTACGTTTATGCGTGAAAACGCCTTAACCGTGGAGACCATCTTTAAGCTCCACGAAGGGCGCCCGCACATAACCGACGCCATCACCAATGGTGAAATTCAGTTGGTGATAAACACCCCCGCTGGGCGCCAGGGCAGTCATGACGACTCCTATATCCGCAAAGCCGCGATAAAGCACAAGGTCCCCTATATGACCACCATCGCCGCCGCCATCGCCGCCGCCAAAGGGATAGAAGCCCGGCGCAAAGGTGAAGGTGAAGTGCGCAGCCTGCAGGAGTACCACAAGAACATCCTCTGAACCTGAGGGTCGCGTAGGGGCGATTCGTGAATCGCCCAGGTTCGCGCATCCACCACCCGTAGTGAACGGTGGTGTGACACAAACACCCCCCTGCTCACTTCGTTCGCCTTCCCCCCTATAAAATAGGGGGGATTGAGGGGGGTCAATGCAACGTTGTCTCGCCTCATTCCCGCGTAGGAGGGAATGATGGATTAGACTTGCGGACAACACAAGGGACGATTCACGAATCGTCCATGTTTCACCGCAACACACGGCATGCCGTGCCCTTCCATCTTAAATTGCATGGCCAAACAAGGAGAAACATCTGATGACCGCAGCCCTGAGCTGGCCGCATCTGCTCTCGGTGCAGCGCATAAGCAGCCCCAGAGAACAACCTCCCGCGACCGCTCCTGTGCACAGTGCTGAGCGCAACGCCTTCGAGTCTGACTACGACCGGGTGGTTTTCAGTGAACCGTTCCGGCGTCTGGCCAAAAAAACCCAGGTGCATCCTCTGGCACCCAACGATCACATCCACAACCGTCTGATCCACTCCATCGAGGTAGCTAGCGTCGGACGCTCCATCGCCAAAAAAGTGCAGCACTTTCTGCGCCAGCAGCACCCACACCACACCGAACTGTTTAAATCTATCCCCTTGGCAGTCCAGGTGGGGTGTCTTATCCACGACATCGGCAATCCCCCCTTCGGGCATGCCGGGGAATATGCCATTCGTGAATGGATGGCAGCGCATATAGAGATGATATGTCCACCTGAGGTCTCCACCGCGACCCGGCGCGACCTGCTGCTGTTCGAAGGTAACGCCCAGGGGTTTCGCCTCGCAGCACGGGCCGACAATCCATGCAGCGGGTATATGCGCCTTACCTTCGCATCCCTGGGAAGCATGATCAAATATCCGTGGGCCAGCACTGACCCGCGCGCGCAGGAAGCCAAGAAGTTTTCCGTTTTTGCCAGCGAGGCAGAGATCTTCGCACGCATGGCACACACCATGGGGCTTATGCGCCCAGATGGGAGTGTAGCGCGTCATCCGCTTTCATTTCTCTCCGAAGCTGCAGACGATATCTGCTACCGCATCCTCGACATGGAAGATGCGGTTTCTATGCGGATATTTCCAGAGAAGCCGGTCAAGGAACTGTTTTTGCGTCTTGCCGGGATGGACGGAGATTCAGCTTTACCCATCGCAAAGGCGCGGGGTAAAGCCATAGCAGCACTTATCGATGAGTCGGTGCGTGTCTTCATCCATTCCTATCCCGCCATTATAAACGCGGAGCACACCAATGATCTTAAGCGAGATTTCTCATCCCGATTTGATGACGGTTTTGCCGAAATTGCGACGATGTATACCGAGATATTCTCGCACCGGGCCAAACTACGTTACGAACTTGGTGCATACAAAATGGTTGGGCGTATCATCAAAGCATTCTCCCTGGCATTACAGTCTCTGTGCAAGACAAAGGACTATCATGCCTCCCCCTTCATTTCGCGTAAATGTCTAGATCTAGCTTGGGATGTCGAATACATTCAGCAACATCGGTTCGAGAGCTACGAATGGTGGCTGCGTCAAGCGTTTGATTTTGTCTCTGGCCTTACAGATAACTACGCCATGCAGATCTCGAGCGAGATTGAAGGAATCCTGACCGCATGAACAACCCTAAAGTTAAAGAACCATGGGTTATGGTCACGGGGGTTTCCAGCGGGATAGGTGAAAATCTGACCCAATATCTGCTCAATGCAGGGTATAAAGTGGTAGGCACTGCACGCACCCTCACAGCTATGGACAATTTAGCACAGCAAAATTTTTATCCACTGGCGCTCGAATTAGCCGATGAAGAGAGCGTCAGTCGCGCTGCGGCAGCCGCGTTGGAATGGTGCGATGGAGATCTGTTTTGTCTTATTAATAATGCCGCCTATGCCCAACCCGGAGCTGTGGAGGACTTAACTCGGCGTGAGCTGGAGCAGCAATTTGCGGTCAACGTTTTTGGCACCCATCAACTCAGCGCGCTGTTACTTCCGGCTCTGCGCCGTGGAGGTGGCGGGCGTCTAATCAATATAAGTTCTATTTTAGGTCTGGTGGTGTTCCCTTGGCAGGGGGCTTACAACGCGAGCAAGTTCGCCTTGGAAGGACTAACCGACACTCTGCGCCTAGAACTTGCAGGTTCTGGGGTGCATGTGAGCACCATTGAGCCTGGTCCGATCCGCAGCTCGTTCCGACATCGGGCCTTGGATGAATTCAGGCGCGGCATTGACGTTGGCGCAAGCCGTCACGCCGACAGTTATGCGCGCGTCTCTGCCTACTATGCCGCCACCGAACACCCTACCCCGTTTACCGCAGCCCCGGATGCAGTGTGGAAACGGGTGCAACATGCTTTGCACAGTTCTCGCCCTCAATCGCATTACCTTGTGACGTTTCCCGCGTACGCCCTCGCATTTCTGCGCCGCTTGCTACCGATACGCGGAATGGATGCGCTGCTACGTAAGCTTGGATCTATGCGCTAAGACCAAAAAACCACTCAAAAAGCAGATTATTCTTCCGTCTTTGCCTGCGCAATATGTGTCACCGTCCACTCCACCACCTGCGCACTCAGGATTGCAGCCGCGCTATTGAACGCACGCACCACAGCATTAACCTCCGTCCCAGCACTCGGCTGCAGCACGAGAAAGTTCTGCTGCGCCACAATGGTGTTGGTATCCGCCTTGACTAACTGCACTGTATACTCTACCTCAACTACTGGATTCCCCCCATTTTCAGCAGCGCGAACGTAGCTGCTCTGAAATGAGCGCATGGTGCTGTCAAGATAAAAGTCAGCCTTGATCCTACTTTCGGTGCCGATTACCACCGGGAAAGCTGCGCTAGAGCGCAAGGTCTCAATAAGGTAATCCTGCACTGCTCGCGGCAGTGCCTCATCCCAGCGCACCCCCTTGTACACACTAAGCTGCTGAGGCGCAGGCATAACCACTATTTTGGAACTGTTCAGTACGCCACCAGCTTTTGGTCTGTGTACCTGCACAGTAGATGCGCACTTAACTACTTGAGTTTCCAGCGTACTCGGCGGGCGCAACACGTACACAGTTAGAGGTTCTCTGGAAGGGAAGATCGAACACGCACTCAGAATAAATGCAACGCCAACCAAAATACCTCCACAGATCCCACGGGCAAGAATACTGCGGGCGCGCCGCAAATTTCCAGAGGGATGGTGCTCTACGGAAGGATATTTGGAGGGGGTATGTTTTTTGATACAGATCACGGCGAAAACTCCTGGACAGAACCGCGCCCAATAATAAATTCGGCCGGGCTTTCCTCGATATGGCGGGTAATCCGATTGAGATTTTCAAGAGTGCCCCTAAGTTCTCGCATAACTGGAGCGATCTCTCCGAGCCCTCTGAAACCCTGCGCCAGCGAACCATCGTGTTCGCTGAGCAACCTCTGAAACTCCATTATCACTGCATTCAGACTATCCATACTATGGCGTGCAGATGAAAAGGCCATTGCGCCATCCTCTTCGAGCAACTTCTGTGTCAGGTCAACCACGGCACCAAATCCAGTAAAGGTTTCATCTGTACGGTTGGCGGCACGTTCGACCGAACGCAACATCTCGGCAACGGCACCGGTCTGACCAGACAGGTCTGCACTCATGCTCTCAATATTGATTAAAATATGGTTAAAAGCTTCTATATTTTCATATGAAAACAAGGAGTTGGCATTACTGAGCAGCAAACCCACCTGCTTGACCATATCCTCCCCATTTGCGAGTAACGAACTCAGAGGAGATGGTTCTGCAAGTATAATAGCCGGATTGTCCGCCTCGCTGTGCAGGAGCTGG
>JAQUDG010000068.1 GCA_028685815.1 Desulfuromonas sp. | reverse complement strand
AGGCGCAGTCTGCCCTGATGACCACGGCTAAAACAGATATACGCCGCAACAAAGAGGGTGATCCGGCCACCCCATTTGACATGGGGGCTGGGCGCATAGATGTAGTCAATGCCATGGCCGCCGCATTGGTGTTGGACGAGAACGGCGAAGGGTATCGCAACGCCAACCCAGAGTTCTATTGGACCAGCGCAGATCAGGACAAGGGTGATCCCGCCAAGCTGAACCTGCCGAGTCTAGGGCAAGGATTCTGTGTGGAACGCTGTGAGTGGACCCGAACCCTGACCAACATTTCAGCCCAGAGCACCAGTTGGCAGGTTGAGATCAGCGCCGACGCCGGTCTCAATTTAGAGGTGGAACCGCGTAGCTTCGACCTGGCTCCGGGAGAACAGCAGACCTTGCGCGTATACGCCGATTCCAGTGCTATACCCGAGGAAGAGTGGGCCTTCGGTCACATATTCCTGCGTGAACGTAATAATTCCGCACCGGATGCACATCTGCCGGTGGCCGTGCGCAGCATGGCGTATAACCTACCGGAGCTGTGGGAAATTAAAACCACGGAGTTGCGCGGCAGCCAGAAGCTGCATCGCTTTGAGACCGCCAGCGCCGCGAGCATTACAGCCTATGGGCTGCAGGCTCCTGTTCGGATAGAGGAGCGGGTGGAAGAAGACCCTACGCCGGACATTTATAGCAACGGTGATGGCGGAGTTCATTTCCACCATTTTGAGATCCCAGAAGATGTAGTGGCCTTACTGATAGATCTGGATTCAGAAGAAGCAAGAGATTTAGACTTGCTTGTTGGGTGGGATGAGAATTGTATCAGCCCTGCGGAAGGCAGTGGTAATAGCGGATCACGGGAACGGATAACCATCGCGTATCCCGAAGCAGGTTCATGGTGGATTGCAGTGCATAACTGTAAAGGGAGCGGGAGCGAAGCAGGAGATTTATTCACGTTGCAGTACGCCATTGTTACGGGAGATAACCCCTTGGAGGACGAGCCAGCGGAAACTTCTGACAGCCTTGAGATCACACCTAAAACCCTTCAGGGGGGACAAGTATTTGATTTAGCCTGGGATGTGCCAGAACTTCAACCTGGAAAGTACTGGTACGGTGCCATGGAAGTGGTGATGCCAGAACAGGAGCAAATGGTCGCTATTCCGTTACGCCTGGGCTATAGCGAGACAGAGGAGTAATTAGACGGATAAGCAAAGGTAGGGCGCACACAGATTCTGAAGAAATAAAAACTTAACCCTAATCATCAAATGAAAAGGAAATGCGTATGTCTCTGAAATCAATTGTTTGGGTAATGTTAGCAATCCTGCTTTGTAGCACTGCTACACTCCATGCCATGGATATTGGGATAATGGCCCCCACGGATCAAAAATTTCGCGCTGAGGTGTACTACGAAAACTATAAACGCGATATCAAACAGGATGTGGGTATTTTCGGTGGCTCCACTGTTATCACCCAGAAGGAGGATCGGGTTTTGGCGCGCTTTTCCTTTGCACCGCAGCGCTTTTGGGGCATTAGCCTTGAAGCTGGCGGCACCGATTCGGACGGGTCTGAAGGTATTGCGCCGATCTTTGGCGCAGGAGCCCACGTGGTGGTGCTGGATCAGGGTGCATTTTATGCCAGCCTATTTGGGAAGATTACTTGGGTTACTGGGGTTGAATACCGTGAGCGGGAAGAGGTGCGCTTCGATTCGGAATACGTGGTTGGAACCTATAAGCGGGACGAAGATTACCTCGAATACGCTGTAGGGCTCCAGGTTGGGCACAAATGGACGCCATGCGCTTGGGCTGAAGTGACCAGTTATGCGGGTGCCATGGCGAATTTTATAAAAGAGACTACATCTGACGATCGTATCTATATGGAGTTTTCCTCTGCGGGGGATGAGCAACCATATACCTATTCTAAACGGGACTCAAAACTCGACATGGAAGAGGAACATATCTTTCAGGCTTTCGCTGGTTTAGCCACCACTATTACACCGTATAATATCGGCGTACGTGTCGAAGGACGGTTTCATGATCGTACCAGCATAAGCGGGTCATTGTTCTGGAACTTCTGATAGATAAATAATAAAATCCTTTAGGGAGAGATTCTTGATGGATGCGGAAATGAAAAGTCTAATTGAGCGCCACCGTTTAGAGCCTCATCCCGAGGGGGGCTGGTACCGAGAGGTGTATCGTTCCAGTTTGCACGTAGAGTCAAGCCGGGTTGCCGCTATGCGCCCGGCCATGACCCATATCTATTTTCTCCTCGGGCGCGGTGAGTGCAGTCGCTTTCACCGCGTCGCCCATGATGAGCTCTGGCATTTTTACGCTGGAGCGCCACTCAATATATACATGCTCGATGGAAATGCGGTAACAACCAGCACTCTTGGCCCAACCACCGAGCCTATGGCTCTAGTCCGCGCCGGAGTATACCAAGCCGCCGAAACCACGGGCGCATATACGCTGGTAGGGTGCAGCGTTGCACCAGGGTTTGATTTTGCCGACTTCACCTTTTTGGCGGATAGCCCCGCAGCGCTGGCGGCAGTCAAGGGCCATGCCGAAGAATATATGCACCTAGTGTAGCGGCAGGATGGGCAAAGCGCAGCGTGCCCATCAATGCAAGCGTTCACCACACCTCACGTCATTCCCGCGCAGGCGGGAATCCAGAGGTTTTGTTTTTAGGTTTAATCCGCGATAATCTGCGTCATCTGCGGATAAGAAGATGGGCACGTCGTTTCACGCCTTTGCCCATCCTACGGAGTTGGTATGGCACTCAACAACACGTTTTAAGGAATTTCATGGAACGATACTTTAAGCTGCGCGCCAATGGGACAGATGTTAAAACCGAAGTCCTCGCCGGAATCACCTCATTTCTGGCATCTATGTATATCATTGTGGTCAATCCGGCGATTATCGCTGCCGCTGGCTTACCCTTCCCCGCAGTGGTAACCGCAACCATTCTGGTCAGTGCTTTTGCCAGCATCATGATGGGACTGTACGCCGGGAATCCCATCGTTGTAGCCCCCGGTATGGGAATCAATGCCTTTTTTACTTACACCGTAGTGCTGGGGATGGGGGTGGAGTGGCCGGTGGCCCTCGGGGCGGTGTTCTGGTCCGGCATTGTGTTTTTGCTGTTGTCGCTTTTTAATGTGCGCAGCGCCATTGCTCGCGCCATTCCGGTACAGGTTCGCGCTGCGGTAGCCGCCGGAATCGGTCTATTCATCACCTTCATCGGCTTGCAGAACGCTAAGTTTGTGATCGCCGATCCGGTCACCCTGGTTAGATTCGGGGGCTTGAATGTTTTTACTGCCACCTTTTTGTGCGGGTTGCTCCTCACCACTTGGTTGGTGCAGCGTCGCGTCACTGGGGCGCTGATCTTAGGAGTGCTGTTCACCACCCTGCTCTGCATCCCTATCGGGCGTTTGTGGGGCGATCCCAGCTCGACCCTCGCCACCCACACCATTGTCAATTGGAGCGGATTGGTAGCTGCGCCCGACTTCAGTCTGTTGTTTGCCCTCGATCTGGTTAATTCCTTCTCTTTGGCACTGGTGCCGGTGATATTTGTCATGCTGTTTGCCGACCTATTTGACAGCCTCTCCACCTTTATTGGTGTCGCCGAGGCGGGCGACCTCAAGGATGAAGCTGGTGAACCGCGCAATATCAACGAATCGTTGTTAACGGATGCGGTCGCCACCGTTTTTTCTGGTTTGGTAGGTACCAGTGCAGCTTCGAGCTTCATTGAATCCGCAGCCGGAATCAAGGAGGGGGGACGCACTGGTCTGACCGCAGTGGTCGCTGGATTGTGTTTTCTCCCCTTCATGTTTTTTTCGCCGCTGCTCTCTATGATCCCTGCTATCGCCACTGCGCCAGCCCTGGTGCTGGTTGGGGTGTTTATGCTGACCCCTCTTGCCACTATTGAATGGGAGCGCTATGACGAGGCGGTGCCTGCGTTTCTGGCCCTTATTTTGATTCCTTTGACCTATTCCATTACCCAAGGGATTGTGTGGGGACTTATCAGCTGGACAGCTTTAAAGCTGTTGTCTGGGCAGCGTGAAGCGGTTACGTTGCCGCTGCTTGGGGTAAATATCTTCGCTATTTTCATTCTGCTTATTTAAGTGGGAGGAGCTTGTATGGATAAGACCTTGCTGACGTTGGTACAGAAACTACCCAAGGCGGAATTGCATCTACACATCGAGGGGAGTATGGAGCCAGAGATGGTGTTTGCTCTGGCGCAGCGCAATGACGTAGCGCTTGCCTACCCCGATGTTGAGGCTCTACGCGCCGCGTATGCGTTTAGCAATCTGCAGGAGTTTCTCGATGTATATTACGCTGGGATGGCGGTGTTACAGCAGGAACAGGACTTTTACGCCCTGACCTGGGCCTATCTGGAGCGCGCCCATGCCGACAATGTGGTGCACGTGGAGATCTTCTTTGATCCCCAGGCCCATCTGGAGCGCGGGGTTGCTCTCGAAGTGCAGATGGGTGGAATCCTGCGTGCTCTGGAACACGGAGAACAGGAGCTCGGCATCAGTTTTCGCCTGATCCTATCTTTTTTGCGCCATCTGTCGGAGCAGAGCGCCTTCGAGACCCTGGAACTGGCGCAGCCATTCTATGCGCACATAGACGGTTTTGGCCTCGACTCTTCCGAAATGGGGCATCCGCCGCAGAAGTTTGCGCGGGTGTTTGCACGCTGCCGTGCGCTGGGTTTCAAGATCACCGTCCACGCTGGTGAAGAAGGACCGCCGGAATATGTGCATCAGGCCCTTGATCTGCTTCAGGTTGATCGCATCGATCACGGCAACCGTGCCCTAGAAGATGAGAAGCTGGTGCAGCGCCTTGTGCAGGAGCAGATCCCTTTAACCGTGTGCCCGCTGTCAAACCTGAAGTTGCAGGTGGTTCGGGAGTTGACCCACCATCCCATGCTCACCATGCTGGAAAAAGGTCTGCTGGTTTCGGTCAACTCCGATGATCCTGCCTACTTTGGCGGCTATGTTAACGCCAACTTCCGCGCCCTGCTCGAGAACCTCCCTTTAACCCGCGCGCATCTGCAACAGTTGGTTTGCAACAGTTTCGCCGGATCATGGCTGAGCGCTGCAGACAAACAGCGGCACATGGATAGCGTACGCAGGTTGTGCGCCTCAACCCAATAGCCTCTAGATAATTCAGTTGCGGCGCGTCTTATGTGTATGCTCAATCAAGCAAATCAAGGAGTACGAATGGCTAATTTATTCGCATCGATTCCAGCCAAAATAGATGAAGAGGTGTTCGAAGCGCTGCTCACACGCACCAACGTGAGGATTGAACGGATACTCTCGCACGGGCAATCGACACCAGCACAAACTTGGTACGATCAAGATGAACATGAGTGGGTTGTTGTTTTGGAAGGATGTGGCATTCTTGAGTTTGAAGATGGAACAGAAATAACCTTGCGCAAGGGTGATCACCTCAACATCCCCGCGCACGAAAAGCACAGGGTAAAATGGACCGATCCTGACACCGTTACTATTTGGCTAGCGGTGTTTTATTCTGCGTGAATACAACAACAGAGCGGAATGAGTTTCTAACAATCTTGACAGGAGCTACACCATGAAACAGATGCCCACCCACAGAATTATTGCTCCACTGCTGCTGGCGACCATGCTCCTAAATGTGGGACCAGCCATGAGCGCCGAGGAGAAGGGCGGCGGGTTTATGCGCGGACTTTCTACCCTAGCAGGTAGTCTTGGTTCGCAGAGCATTGCTCCGGCTGACTCAGCTGACTCAGCAGAAGATGTCGGTACGGTAGCAGCTGGCCTGAAGGAAGCGCTCCAGCTTGGTGCTGAGCGCGCCGTGGCTAAAACGTCGGCCAGTGGTGGTTTTCTGGATAATCCGGATATTCACATTCCGCTACCGGGGAAGCTAGACCTTATGACGCGTGCCCTGCGCGCTGTGGGGATGAGTAGCCAGGTTGATGCCCTGGAAGTTGGGATGAATCGCGCGGCGGAGCAGGCCAGCGCTGAGGCGAAGCCGGTGTTGGTGGATGCGGCTAAGCAGATGACATTGCCCGATGCTATGGAGATCCTGCGCGGCAGTGATACCGCTGCCACCGACTATTTTCGTGCGAGCACCTCGGACACGCTGCGCGAGCGTTTTAAGCCCATTGTGCAGGATAAGATGAGTCAGGTAGGGGTATATCAGCAGTATAATCAGCTGCTGCAAGCCTACACCGCTCTACCTCTGGCGCAAAAACCATCCCTAGATTTGGAAGATTATGTGGTGGAACAGGGGCTTAACGGAGTCTTCACCATGCTGGGAAAAGAAGAGCAACTGATCCGAGCTAATCCCGTCGCACGCACCACTGACTTGTTACAGAAGGTGTTTGGGCGTTAAGCGCCGGTATCATCTTTGGTTTTTAGTTTAGGCGACTTTTTAACTGCATAATACGCCGGTACGCTTGCTCAATGCGCGCTTCGCTCAGCGTACCGGCGTGGATCTGTTCCTTGATAGTGGCAACTGCGCGCGCAACAATATTTTCGTCGTATCTCAGGTTATTGCCAAAAACCAGAATATCCACCCCCGCCGTAATAGCCAGGGCGATGGCGGTTTCAAAACCGTAATAATCTACAATCGCCCCCATTTGCATATCATCCGAAATCACCACACCATCAAAACCAAGCCGCTGACGTAAAATTCCATCAATGACCGCACGAGAAA
Source organism: Desulfuromonas sp. (assembly GCA_028685815.1). Taxonomy (GTDB): domain Bacteria; phylum Desulfobacterota; class Desulfuromonadia; order Desulfuromonadales; family Desulfuromonadaceae; genus JAIVHC01. The sequence goes on along the minus strand of JAQUDG010000068.1, from coordinate 7,842 downwards.
GAGTCGCTGGATAGTCAGGGTCGAGGTGGGCGTTAAACACATGTGCTGTCATTACCAGATCGGCCTGACCGGCGGCGATAATATTGTGGTAAGGGAGCAGCTCAAGCTCTGACCAGCTATTGGTGACATCGGTCAGTCCGAGATGGGAATCGCCTTGGGAGCTGCCATGGCCGGGGAAGTGCTTCAGCGTGGTCAAAATTTCACGTTGGTGGTGTGCCTTGATATAGCTTAAAGCGTGCGCGGTCACCTGTTGGGGGTCGGCGGAAAAGCAGCGTTCAAGTGCGGCGATGACTGGGTTATTGGGGTTGCTGCACAGGTCAACCACCGGCGCCATATTGAGATTGAAGCCAGCCTCGGCCAAGGTGGTGGCGAGCGCGGTGGTCTCGGTTAAGGTGAGGCGTAGATCATCCTCCGTGCCCAAATCCATATGCGAGCGGGTAGGGGGGAAACCGTAGCGCTCTTTCAAACGCGCGATGATTCCCCCTTCCTGATCTACCGCAACCAATAACGGCGTGGCAGTTTTCTGTTGGAGTTGCGCGATTAGCGCTTTAACTTGGGCGGGCGACTCGATGTTGCGCTTCCGCTCTGCGCTGATCACATCGTAGTCAAACAGAATTATGCCGCCGAGGTTGCGGTGCTGAATGTCCTGCACGATAAAGTGCGTGTCATCAACCTCCATCCCCCGAAAGCCAACCATCAGCATTTGGCCGATCTTCTCATCCAGGGTGGGGGTCGAAGCCGTAGCAGGAGGGGTGGATGTGGACGAGGACGAGGCACACCCTGCCAGTAGCACGAAGGACAGGAGCAATATTAGTATCAGTGCCGGAAAAATTCTGCAGCGTGGCAGAAAATAATTATCGAGCATAAGGGTCTCCAAGTTTCTCACGTTACAACGGACACCTTATGATGCCCACTCGTGCACACACTACCGCGCGCATGAGGGGGCACAGTAACGCGCATAACTGCGCAAGTGCAATTTTAATCGTCGGCGCGCAACGGACTCGACTAAAAGCAGATGCACAGAAGCTTTCAGAATCAAAGAGGGTTTATTCCCTTCCTGCGCCTTGCCAACTTACTCCTTCCTTCATCTAGCCCCCTCCGCACCGTCATCCTGAACTCGATTCAGGATCCCCTCAAAAGAGAGGCTTCGGTGTTCGAACCAGATTGCGGGTCAAGCCCGCAATGACGGAATTATGGTCACTGTACATTTCGCAGCGAACTGATCACCGCTTCCACATTAAAATCACACCACCACAGATTCTGCTGACGAGCCACAAGTATTTAGGTGTAATCTGAGTAAACAGAGCAGAGACAGCCAATGGAAAGTGCAAGATCGTAAGATAGTGCCCGTATAATTAAGTGTAACAAACTATATAGTTGCGATTAATGGTTGAGTTTATCCCTCTATCAGTGTCATTTTGTTCACTGGAGAGAGCATATCAGCATCTTGACATTGCAAGCAGCGCGTCCGTGAAGTTAACAACGCACGCACAGGGAGTATTGCCCCGATGAAAGCGATGGTTAAACATCTGTGGCTCGCCGTAGCTCTGATTGCGGCAGCCTCTTCAATTTTACTCCTGTCGGATACGCAGCAGAGGCGCGGCGCAAAACTCGCACACAAGCGCTCCTATCCCATCATTTCCATTATGCAGCATGTATCTGTGCTTATTATTGATTCCCATGTTGAAGGGGTGCTGAGTCGTTTGGATGAGCGTGGCTATGTGGCACCGGGGCGTACAAATATCAGCCTCTACAATGCGCATGGCGACTATCCAACCGCGACGGCCATCGCCAGGGATATTGTCTCGGGTCCGAGCGATATCGTGATTAGTTCAAGCACCTTATCGCTGCAGGCTCTGGCACGGGCGAATGAAAATGGGGGTAAAATTCATGTGTTTGGCGCTGTGACTGACCCTTATGGCACCGGTGTAGGGATTAGCGGTCCAGAACCAGAACAGCATCCACCTTATCTGGTTGGAATCGGCACGTTTCAACCGGTCGAGAACACCTTTCGCATTGCAAAAGAGATGAATCCAACACTTCGGCGTGTGGGTACGGTGTGGAATCCTGGAGAGCAATGTTCCGAAGCCTGCGTTAAAAAAGCCCGTGCCATCTGCACCGAGTTGGGGATGACCCTGGTCGAAGTTAATGCGAGCAATACCTCGGAAATTCCGGAAGCACTACGCGCGGTTATCGCCAAGGACGTTGATGCTATCTGGATTGGGGGCGATACCGTTGCCATGGCAGCGGTGGATTTAATCGCGCGGCAGGCCCAGCAAGCTGGAATAGCGGCATTCACTAACAGCCCTGCCGATGTTGAGCGCGGCATGTTGTTCGGCCTGGGGGCGGATTATTTTCAGGTGGGTGAATATACCGCCGAGGTGGCGGTTGCCATTCTGGCAGGATCCGACCCTGCCGGATTTCGGATAGATAATGTGATTCCGGAGCGCTTGCGGGTAAATCACACAGTCCTTGCCGGCTTGGCCGCCAACTGGAGCCTGACGCCGACCTTACAGCAGCGTCTTGTTGGCGCAGAACTACAGAAGGAAAAGAACCTTACCTCAAAAACAGGGGAAGCTCCCGCAGAGCTGGCTTTGGTGAATCTGACGGATAATGCATCTCTCGACGCTGCCATAGAAGGTGTCTGGGAGGGGTTGGCGCAGATGGGGCTGCAGCAGGGGAAGGACTATGCCGTCAGGATATACAACGCCCAGGGTGATATGACTCAGGTGAGTCAGATCCTTGATCAGGTAGCACAGCAACAGCCGGATATGCTTATTACGGTATCTACGCCGGTGTTTGTGGCGGCGGCAAAACGGAATTTCAACTTTCCCCTCGTTTTCACCGTGGCCAGCGATCCGATTAAGCTCGGTTTGTTTCAGCAGGGATGTCCCCCTAATATCACCGGAGTTCACGATGATCCACCGTTGGGTGAGTTGCTGCAGATGGCGCGTCGGTATGATCCGGCCCTGCCCGCGGTGGGGATCGTATATGACCCAGGGCAGATGAATTCTATCCTTTCGGTTGAAAAACTGCGCCGCGCCGGGCAGGAGCAGAACATCACAATCCTAGAGGCTACAGTAGCAACCATTTCTGACCTACCCATGGCAACTCAGGCCCTAATTCAGCGCGGAGCACGGGCCATAATCGTTTCGGCGGACAATCTTGCGGTTACCGGATTCGCGGCTATCCACAAGGTGGCGGCAGGGGCAGATATTCCTATTTTCACCACAAACACTTCTTTGATGCAGCACGGCGCCTGCGGAGCGGTAGGCGACAGTTATTTTGACTGGGGATGTCAGTCCGGGCAGCTAGCGGCGCGGGTGCTGGCGGGGGTTTCTCCGGCAGATATCCCTATCCGCGCGACCCAAGTCTACGATCACATTGAACCGGAGCCCAAATAGGCTAAAGGCGCTTTGTGGTCTCTCCTACGACAGATTGAACGGAAAATGTGGGATGGGTAAAGCGTTGCGTGCCCAGCACCACGCCGGACTGAAAAAACAACAATGGACAGGAAAGGGAGTATTGCCCCGATGAAAGCGATGGTTAAACATCTGTGGTTGGCGTTGACCTTGATTGCGGTCGCCTCTTCAATTCTGCTTCTGTCAGATACGCAGAGGAGGCGCGGTGCAAAAACGACCCATTCTACAGCCTCCGTTACTGAGCAGCAGGGAATGGGAAGCCCCCTCACCCCAGAAGCGGGAAAAACCTACCGCATTAGCTTGGGCTACATGGTTCCTGCCCCAATTTTTGATTATGCCATTCAGGGTTTCCGCGATGAAATGACACAGCTTGGTTTTATCGAAGGGAAGAACCTGGAGTTGCAACTGCAACATGCCAATGGGGACATGTCGTTTCTGCCCCAGGTTATTATGAGCATGGTGCAGAGTGCACCGGATCTCCTCGTGATGATGTCGACTCCGTGTCTTGCCAGCGCCATTGCCCATGCCGATGGAGTGAATATAGCGTTTGGGATCGTCTCCGCCCCTCTTGAAGCTGGTGCGGGGGAGAGTTTTACTCAACATCTGCCCCATGTTACCGGTATTGCGCAGCAAATTCCCACCGAAGAGTTGTTTGACTGGGCGCAGCGTCTGCTCCCACATACACAGAGGATAGGGGCGCTGTACAATCCGTCTGAAGCCAATTCGGCCAAAGAGATTGTGGACCTCAAACGGATACTCGATGCACGCGGTATTGCCCTGGAGCAGGTCGCGGTTTATACCACGAGTGAGGTTCCAGAGGGGATTCGCAGTCTGTTGAATCGCAACGTAGATATGGTGTTTTCCATGGCGGACAACACCGTGGCGAATGGGATGCCGGCAATGATCAAGGTGTGCCGCCAGTACAACGTGCCGATGATCGCTGACGATGTTGGACTTATGGGGACCGGAGCGCTTATCTCCTGCTCGTCGGGGCCCTATAGTGATGGACGCAGCTTAGCCCGTTTGAGCGCGCGTTTGCTCCTTGGGGAAAACCCCGCGTCAATCCCCATAGCTTACGGGGAAAAGATGGAGCTGGGCCTAGACTTGACTGCCTTGCAGCGTGCGGGAATAACCCCCAGCACTGAACTGCTGAAGCGTGCGGATGTGTTCTTCAACCTCAGATCAGCAGGGGAAGCTCCCGCAGCGCTGGCGCTGGTGAATCTGATGGATAATGCTTCTCTCGATGCTGCCATAGAGGGGCTCTGGGAGGGGTTGGCGCAGATGGGGCTGCAGCAAGGGAGGGACTATGTCGTTAAGACCTACAACGCCCAGGGCGACATGACTCATGTGAGCCAGATCCTAGATCAAGTGGAGCAGCAACAGCCAGATGTTTTGCTTACCGTATCTACGCCGGTGTTTGTGGCGGCGGCGAAGCGGAATTTTAACTTTCCTCTCGTTTTCACCGTGTCGAGTAATCCAGCTAAGCTTGGTTTGTTTAAGGAGAGGGCCCCACCGAACATCACCGGTATCCACGATGATCCACCGGTGGGTGAGTTGCTGCAGATGGCGCGCCGGTATGACCCAGCCCTGACAGCAGTAGGAATCGTGTATGACCCGGCGGAGATGAATTCTGTGCTTTCGGTAGAAAAACTGCGCCAAGCCGGATTGGAACAGAACATCACCATCCTTGAGTCTAGCGTAGCAACTATTTCTGATCTCCCCATGGCAACCCAGGCTCTGATTCAGCGCGGAGCGCGAGCCATAATCATTTCGGCGGACAATCTTGCGGTTACCGGATTCGCGGCTATCCACAAGGTGGCGGCAGGGGCAGATATCCCTACTTTTACCACCGATACTTCTTTGGTACAGCATGGCGCCAGCGGAGCAATAGGTGACAGTTATTTCGCCTGGGGCCGCCAGTCTGGCCAGTTAGCGGCGCGGGTGCTGGCTGGGGTTTCTCCTGCAGATCTTCCCATCGGTCCCACCCAAGTCTACGATCATTTCGAGCCTAAGTCTCGAAAGGTGCAAGTCCCACAATTTATCAGGAACACTAACAGTAAAGAGCTGTTAAAGCTCTGCTGCGCTCTCTACAACGAGACCGAATTTGCCGAACGTTCTCTGCAGGGGTATCTCGATGGTCTTACCGCAGCCGGTTTAGTTGAAGGGCGGGATTACACCTTGCGGGTATTCAATGCTCAAGGGGACATGTCCACCCTTTCGAGCATTATGACTGCGATTAAGGCAGAACAGTTTGAGTTGCTGATGGTGGTTTCCACCCCGGCCTTGCAGGCTGCGCTGCGTCTGGCGGGTGAAGCTACTCCGATTGTATTTACCGGAGTCGGCGACGCAGTGCAGGCGGGAGCAGGGAAAAGCGAAACCGAACATTTACCCAACATCACCGGAATCACTACGCGTTCTCCCTTTGCGGATATGGCGCGCTTAATCCGAGAAACGCTGCCCACAGCTCAACGGGTTGGAACCCTCTTTACCCCTGGAGAAATCAACAGTGTGCTGTATAAAAACTGGTTCGAGCAGGCGCTGCAACAGGAAGGGCTGGAGCTTGAAGCGGTACCGGTAAGTAGTAGCGTAGATGTGGCTCAGGCGGCGCTGCAACTATGTAGTCGAAGTGTTGATGTTCTAGCGCAGGTGGCGGATAACCTGACCCGTCCAGCGATCGCCTTGATAGCGCGGAAGGCACAAGATAACGGCTTGCCCCTTTATGTGTTCGACAGTGATCAGATGAAAGATGGCGGCGTGTTGAGCCTTGGAAGCGACTACTATGATGCTGGAGTTGAGGCAGCGCAGAAAGCGGTGCAGGTTCTCAATGGGGAGAATCCCGCCGATATTCCATTTGAGAATACGCGCTCGGTAAAGCTAATGTTCAACCGGAGTCTGGCTCAGAAATATAACCTCAGGCTCACGGAGCGCTTCCTGAAACAGGCGGTGGAATTTACCCCCAGTGCAGCGGCTGAACACGAGAGGGAGATGTAATGAAGATAGAATTTGAACAGCGTGGAGAATGTTCCCTGATTAGGGTGCAGGGGCGTTTGGATGCGACCTGGGCGGATCACTTCTCCACCACCTTGATGGGTAAGATTCGTGAAGGGCAGCACTGGCTGGCGGTTGATGCGTCGCAGTTGGATTTTTTGAGTTCCGCCGGTATTCGCGCCTTGATGCAGATATACAAAGAGCTTAGCAAGGTAAAAGGGCAGTTCTGGGTTATTAATCCAGCGCCATTTGTGGATCAGACCCTGCGTTCCTCCGGTCTTGGGATGTGGCTTGATGTGGACAGCACCGCTCTCCCCCCAGCTGCGAATACATACCCTGATACAGAGGCAGTTCCTCAAGTGGCTCCGCAAATGGAGTACTTTGAGCTGGACGCTGGTGCGCGTTTGCACGCTTCGATTCCGGCGACGTGGCGTCCGTGGGAAGCGCTCAATCCAAGCACTATTCCGTCGGTTACGTTCCCGCGCGACAGCATCGCCCTGGGAATAGGTGCTCCGCAGATGCCGGGGATGGATACTGCCGCGCTGCTGGGGGATTTTCTTGCGGTTGCGGGCAATGTGGTGTTTCAACCGGCGCAAGAGCAGACTCCTGCAGATTATCTGCTCGCCGAAGAGAGTTTTATCCCTCAGCTTGAATGTGCGCAAGTGCTGCAATTGCAGGGACAGATGGCGCATCTGCTCCGCTTTGCTCCCACCGACACCCAAGCGGAATACACCCTAGCGCAGCTGCTGGATAAAATGACTGCCCACTGCGCGGCCACCGCTGTTGGTTTTGTGATTTTGGGTGAAATAGACGGCTTAGTGGGTGCGCACCTGATTCAGTCTCCAGGGGCGCTTAGCTCCGCCGCCGATATCCAATATCCGGCCATCAGGGAATGGCTCAGCTTCTGCGGTGAGCGTAGCTATGCTGGGGAGCAGGCCCTCATTGTCGGGGTGGCGGCAACCCGCTCCGGCCCCTTGCTGCCACAGTTGGAATCCGCCCCTGCAGGTAAAAACGGGATGGCGGCGGCGCATATGCATGCGACGGTGTTTCCACGCCAACCGTTGCAGAACGGGATACTCGACATGCATGACGCCCTGCTCCAGTTTTTAAACGCCGCGCCACCCAAGACCGTGATGCATCTAGTTGAAGATAAGCGCCCGATGCTCGGCCTCGGCGAGAGCGCCCTAGTGCGCGGCGCATGCTGGTTTTCCGCTATTCAGAATCCGGAGGTGCTGGCATGAGTTTGGTTATCGGTGCATTTACCATGGGGCTAATTCTAGCCCTCCTCTCCCTCGGGACCCTCATCAGTTTTCGGATGATTCGCTTTACCGATATCACCGTAGATGGCTCCATCGTCCTCGGCGCGGCTGTGACCGCAATCCTGTTGGTGAACGGGTGGTCGCCTTGGCTAGCGGCGTTACTCTCGACGCTG
>JAQUDG010000067.1 GCA_028685815.1 Desulfuromonas sp. | reverse complement strand
TGCCTTACCCCCGCGGCGTTGTGCACGGTCATCTGGGTAGAAGCGTGGAGTTCAATTTCGGGGAAATACTCCCGCGCTAGACGCCACACCGCCATATCTTGCAGAATTATTCCATCAGCGCGCGCCGCACTGACGGCAGCAAGCATCTCCACCAGCTCTGGCAATTCAGCTTCTTTAATAAGGGTGTTGATGGTGACAAACACTTTGCGTTCATGCGCATGGGCATACGCTGTCATTGCGCTCAAATCCTGCGGGGAGAAGTTTTTCGCCTTCGCTCGCGCCGAAAAGGAGTGCAGCCCGCAGTACACTGCATCCGCTCCCGCCTCCATCGCCGCAAAAAAAGCCTCCATACTACCAGCAGGGGCGAGGAGCTCGGCCTTCACTGCCCCTTCGGCCTTTCGTACTTCCTGAGTCCCCTGCAATTTTTGCGGTCCTTGCGCCTTCGAGCCTGTGACTGCTTCTTGTTTGGCACCGGGGTTACGCTTGGTGCGGTTGTGGTGTCTGGCTCTATTATCGGTCAACTTAAGGAACCTCCAGCTTGGCAAATGGGTAAAAATATTATGACTTCCCCTGTGAGCATCTACATAGAAGCCCACAGGGGAACCCACAATGGGCGCTTACAATAGCCGTATACTATAACACTTAGAGCTTTGGAGCCCCAATGCAAAAAGCCCCTCCACACTGGGAGGGGCTTTTTGCTTATGTATTACTTAACCTACCTAACAGGGTGATCGGACTACATCATGCCGCCCATACCACCCATGCCGCCCATACCACCAGGCATCGCTGAACCGCTGTTCTCTTCAGGGATGTCAGCAATGCAGGCTTCAGTGGTCAGCATCAGACCAGCAATGGAAGCTGCGTTCTGCAGAGCACTGCGGGTAACCTTGGTAGGATCGAGAACCCCAGCTTCGAGCAGGTCCTCGTACTTTTCAGTAGCCGCATTCAGACCATAAGCACCTTCGTGGGCCATAACTTGATTTACCACGATGGAGCCTTCGAGGCCTGCGTTGCAAGCGATCTGACGCATCGGCTCTTCCAGGGCGCGCTTCACAATCTGCGCCCCAAAAACCTGCTCGCCGCTTAGCTTGAGCTCTTCCACTGCTTTGATGCAGCGCAGCAGTGCCACACCGCCTCCGGGAACAACCCCTTCAGCTACAGCAGCACGAGTCGCATGCAGAGCATCTTCAACGCGGGCTTTTTTCTCTTTCATCTCGGTCTCAGTGGAAGCACCAACCTTGACCACTGCAACACCGCCGACCAGCTTTGCCAGACGCTCCTGCAGTTTTTCACGATCGTATTCGCTGCTAGTATCTTCGATCTGGGCGCGGATAGCCTTGACCCGATTTTGGATCTCTTCTTCGCTACCAGCACCATCTACGATAGTGGTGGTGTCTTTGTCTACCACAACACGCTTGGCGGTTCCGAGCATGTCGAGGGTAGCGTTCTCAAGGGTGAAACCGAGCTCTTCTGAGATCACTTGGCCGCCGGTGAGGATAGCGATATCTTCGAGCATAGCCTTACGGCGATCACCGAATCCGGGAGCCTTAATTGCACACACATTCAAGGAACCACGCAGCTTGTTAACCACCAGAGTGGCCAACGCTTCGCCGTCGAGATCTTCAGCAATAATCACCAAAGGACGACCCTGCTTGGCTACCGGCTCAAGCACCGGGAGGAGATCACGCATTGCAGAGATTTTTTTGTCGGTGATCAGAATCAATGGATCAGCCATCTCCGCGCTCATGCGCTCTGCGTCGGTAACAAAGTAAGGGGAGAGATAGCCGCGGTCAAACTGCATCCCTTCAACGGTTTCGAGGGAGGTCTCCATGGATTTAGCTTCTTCCACGGTGATAACCCCTTCTTTGCCAACCTTGTCCATCGCTTCGGCGATAATGTTGCCGATGGTTTCATCGCTGTTGGCAGAGATGGTGCCTACCTGTGCGATCTCTTTATGGTTGGAGATTGGCTTGGAGAGTTTGCGCATCGCTTCAACGGCAGCTTCTACCGCCTTGTCGATGCCACGCTTGATCTCCATGGGGTTGTGTCCAGCACTGACGAGCTTAACCCCTTCGCGGTAGATGGCCTGCGCCAGCACGGTGGCGGTGGTGGTACCATCACCAGCGATGTCTGAGGTCTTGGAAGCAACTTCCTTAACCAACTGCGCGCCCATGTTTTGGAATCTGTCTTCAAGCTCAATTTCACGTGCAACGGTAACGCCATCCTTGGTGATCAGGGGGGCACCGAATGATTTTTCGATAACGACATTACGCCCCTTGGGACCGAGAGTAACCTTGACGGTATCAGCGAGTTTATTCACTCCAGCAAGAATATCGGCGCGAGCAGCTTCTGAAAATTTAATCTCTTTTGCAGCCATACTAAAAACTCCTATTTAATTTTTTCAGGTTTTGGATCGGATTAAATCCCGGACTCCACAGAGCCGGAAACATTAACTAAACGAGAACACCCAGGATATCTTCTTCACGCAGAATAAGGTAATCGTCGCCCTCAAGCTTGATGTCGGTACCGGCATATTTGCCAAACAGCACCTTGTCATTCACCTTAACAGTCATAGGCAGCACTTTGCCTTCAGAGGTTACCTTGCCGGAACCAACTGCAAGCACCAGACCCTGCTGTGGCTTCTCTTTGGATGCGGTATCGGGGATAATGATACCTCCGGCAGTTTTAGTCTCCTCGTCAACACACTTTACGATGATACGGTCGTGCAATGGTTTGATGTTCATAGTTGCTCTCTCCCTATTTTTATGTGGTGTTATTTGCGGCATAATTGCCGTTAGATACAGGCACATCCCATCTACATCTTTGTTAGCACTCTATTTTGACGAGTGCTAACAACAGTGGACAATATAATCAGCCCCGCTGTATTGTCAAGGTCTGGTGCAAGAAATTCTTCCCTCAGGCGTTGGAGTCAGCATTCTTAGATGAATCAGGGCTGGATTTCTGGCGCTTGACAGCGATTATGCCCCATGCTACACCAGCAAAATTGTTGAATAAATCAACTAAATCCCTTTTGCGAAAGGACTATTGATGAAAAAGAAACTCTTCATTCCCGGGCCGGTGGAAGTGAGTGCCGATGTGTTTGCCGCCATGTCAAGCCCGATGATAGGGCACCGCATGCCCGAATATGCCCAACTCCACGCTAGCGTCACCGGTCAGCTTCAAACATTGTTGCATACCCAAGAACCGGTTTTTCTGTCTACTTCAAGCGCCTTTGGCATTATGGAAGGGGCCGTCCGCAATCTGGTACAGAAGCGTTGCGCCAACTTCGGCAACGGTGCTTTCAGCGCCAAATGGCACGATGTCACCAAACGCTGCGGTCTGGAAGCCGATCTATTTTCGGCCGAATGGGGACAGCCCATCACCCCTGAGCTGGTGGATGAAGCGTTATCGAGCGGCAAATATGACGCCATGACCCTGGTGCATAACGAAACCTCCACCGGGGTAATGTCACCCTTAGCGAGTATTGCCGAAGTAGTGAAGAAATATCCAGAAGTCAGTTTTATCGTGGATACGGTCTCTTCGATGACTGCGGTTCCCATCGACTTCTCTGTGCTGGGGCTGGACGTGTGCCTAGCCGGAGTGCAGAAGGCGTTCGGTCTGCCGCCGGGGCTGGCGGTATGCGCCGTATCACGCAAAGCGTTGGATAAGGCCAAGACCACGCCGAACCGTGGCTACTATTTTGACTTTGAAGAATTCGAAATAAATGACCTGAAGCACAATACCCCCAGCACTCCGTGCATCAGCCTTATCTACGGCATGGATGCGCAGTTGAAGAAGATGTTTACTGAAGGTTTGCAGAACAGGTATGAGCGCCATGCGTGTATGGCCAAAATGACGCGCGACTGGGTCATAAGCCAAGGGTTCGAGATCTTCGCCGCCGAAGGATACGCGTCCCAGACCTTGACCAGCGTACTGAATTCGCGCAACGTTGATCTAGAAAAGATAAAAAAACAGGCTGGTGAACGCGGTTTTGCCATGGATAACGGCTACGGTAAAATCAAGAATAAGACGTTCCGCATCCCTCACATGGCCGACATGACTGCGGCAGATATGCAGGAATATTTCGCGGTGCTAGAAGAGTTGATGCCGCCGCAGAAATAACCATATGGGCAGGCAATTCGTATAGAGTGGTAGGGGCAATTCATGAATTGCCCTTGCCGCAGCACGAAGAAGAGCAGGCAAGAACGCCCAACGTAATTTATACCAGTTCCAACCCGGCGAATTTCAACAGCAGGCGTTTAGCTCCGAAGCGGTTGAAATATACCACCACCTTCTGTTTATCCCCCGCGCCTTCCATACGCCTCACCGTGCCGATGCCGAAGCGCGCGTGCTGGACTCGACTGCCGATGCGCATTCCCCCCTTAGGCTGTGCGTGGGGTTCTATCTCAATTACCGGGCCGTCCACAGCGTGGGTTGGCGCCGAATACTGCCCCGCTTGATCTACCTGATCCCCTTGCGGCCCTGATTCTGTTGGCAGTTGGGCAAACAGATCGGCCAAGTTATGGTTGGCGGCTGGCGTTGCCACCTTCCCTATATTCTTTTTCCCCTCCACCTCCAACAGATGAGCGGGAATCTCCGCCAGGAACCTACTCGGACGATTGAACTGATAGCTGCCGTACACCCGCCGGCGCCTGGCATTGGTCATGTAGAGTTTTTCCCGCGCTCTGGTCATCCCCACATAACACAGGCGGCGTTCCTCCTCTAGCTGCTCGCCACTGTCACCAGCGCGCTCACCGGGAAAAATCCCCTCTTCCATCCCAGTCATAAACACCACCGGAAATTCCAGCCCTTTGGCAGCATGCAACGTCATCAGGGTCACCCGATCGGTCTGCATATTCTGGGTATCCATGTCCGTCACCAGGGCGATCTGCTCCAGATAATCCTGCAACTCCACCGCGTTACCACTCCGCTCCTCCATCCCCGCCAGTAACTGGTCGAGGTTATCCAAACGATCGCGGCTCTCTTGGGTGTTATCGGTCTTAAGCATCTGCGCATAGCCGCTTGCTTCTACAAGCTCAGCAGTCAACTGTGGATAGGGAGTATCCGTCAGGCGCGCACCAAAATCCTCCATCATGGCGACAAAGCGTTCCACCCGTCCCGCTGCCGCGCCGGACAATATACCGGTTTTAAGTGCCAAACGGCAGGCAGGGTAAAACCCACCGGCTTCATACTCCAGCTCGCCTATTTTAGCGACGGTAGCAGCACCGATACCGCGCGCCGGAACGTTGATGATGCGCCGCGCCGACACCGAATCCGCCGGATTGACGAGGACCCGCAGGTACGCGAGGATGTCTTTAATCTCCATGCGCGCGAAGAAGCGCGTTCCGCCGAACATCACATACGCCATCCCCTCACGCATCAGGGTTTCTTCCAGCACACGCGACTGGGCATTGGTGCGATATAGCAGCGCCATATCCCCGAGTTTACGCCCAGTTGCACGCTCCCGATCAAGGCACTGCACGATGTAGCGCGCCTCTTCCAGATCATCGTCCAACTCCGCGACCCCGATCAGCTCTCCTCCCTGTTTTTCGGTCCACAAAGTTTTTCCTTTGCGCCCGACGTTGTGGGCCACCACCTGCCCCGCAGCTTCAAGGATAACCTCAGTGGAGCGGTAATTCTGCTCCAACTTGATGGTTTTACACCCGCTGTATGCCCCTTCAAAGCCAAGGATGTTACCCACCTCCGCACCACGCCAACGATAGATGGATTGGTCGTCATCACCAACGACGCACAAGTTGCCGTGCTCGGATGCTAGCATCTGCATCAGGCGATACTGCACTATATTAGTATCCTGAAACTCATCCACCAGCACATGCAAGAACCGCTGCGCATACTTAGCTAGAACAGCTGGATGCGCTTCAAACAGACGCACACACTGTAGCAGTAGATCCCCAAAATCTAGGGCATTGGCGCGGCGTAGGCGCTCTTGATATTCTGCATACACCCGTGCGGTTAAGCGCAGTTGTGGAGTATGTTGCGAACAATCCTCCGGCAGTTGCCCCTTGTTTTTAGCGCTGTCGATTGCGCTTGCAGCGGCTCTGGGTTTCAGCTCTTTGTCGCTAATCCCCAGATCCTTCAACACCAATTTGAGCAGGCGCTCCTGATCCTGATCATCATAGATGGTAAAGGAGGAGCTGAAGCCATCGAGCACTTCAATCTCACGGCGCAGAATCCGCACACATGCCGAGTGAAAGGTAGATATCCACGGAGATTCACTGCCGCCTAGGCTGGCTTCAATCCGGGTACGCATCTCAGCGGCGGCCTTATTGGTAAAGGTGACGGCCAGAATCCGCCACGGAGGTACGCCGCGCTCTTTAATTAGATGCACCACGCGCTGGGTCAGGGTGCTGGTTTTACCGGAACCGGCTCCAGCAAGGATCAGCAGGGCGCCATCGCCATACTCCACCGCCTCACGCTGCTGGGGGTTGAGCTGGGATGCGGACTCAGACATATTCTTCCTCCAAGGAGCGCGCCATCAAGGCACGATTGTACGCCGATACCATATCGCGGCGCGAAATCAGACCAACCAACTGCTCAGGATCGTGCTGCGACACCACCGGCAGTTGCTCGATATTGCGGTAACCAATCCGGCGCATAGCCTCATCCAGATTTTCCGTCGCTAGCACCGTTACCACCTCGGTGGTAGCCAGTTCTTTAACCACCACCAGATCGAGCAGATCCCTTTCAAACACCACCCCGAGAAAATCCTGCACGGAGATAATACCGCTGAGCTTTCCGGCGGCGTTCACCAAGGGGAAATTGGTATGGCGGGTATGGGAAATAAAATCGGCGAACTGGCGCAGCGTCATCCATTCCGGGACGGTATCAAGGTTTTTCACCATCACTTCACCAACCTTGATGGACTTCATGATATTGCGCTCTTTGCCCGCTTCCAAATCTATCCCAGCGCGGGAGAGTTCGATGGTGTCGAGGCTATCCTTGTTGAAATGACGACAGATGGTGGTGCCTATAACACAGGTAATCATAATGGGGACAATGACTTCGTACGATGAGGTCATCTCCCATATGAGGAAAATCGCGGTCATGGGCGCATGGGTGGCGGCGGATAGAAACGCCCCCATTCCGATAAGGGCAAAAGCGCCCGGTTGGATATGCAAATATGGAAACAAGAGCTGGGCGATCTTGCCAAAGCCCCCACCGGTGACCGCACCAAGGTACAGCACCGGTGCAAACATCCCCCCCGGCAGACCGGAGCCGATGGTTATAGATGTCGCAACCGCCTTGAACAGCACCAGAGCAAGGAGCAGCAAGATAGTGCCCTGGCCGTGGAGAAATTGGTCCATGAACTCATACCCATTACCAAACACCTGCGGTAGGGCGATTCCGATAACTCCGACAAGGACGCCGCCTAGGATCGGCTTGATTAAGCGCGGGAGGCGGAGCTTATCGAACAGCGTCTTTATCTGCATGTGCATGCCGATAAACCCAGACGCCAACATCCCCACAACTACGCCGAGTAGAGCATACAGCGTCAGTTGCCACATGGAACCTGCCTGATAGGGCGGCACACTGAAGACCACTTCATTGCCGAGCAGGGCACGTGAAACCACGGTACTCATGCCGCTGGCGATGACAATAGAGGTAAAACTGGAGAGTTCAAACGAGGCAAGTAGCACGATCTCGTGGGCAAAAAACACCCCCGCAATGGGCGCATTAAAGGTAGCCGCCACTCCGCCGGCCACTCCGCACGCCACCAGCACTTTGAGTCGATTACCGCTAACCTTGAATCCCTGGCCGAACTGGCTCCCCACGGCTCCACCGATCTGCGCAATGGGACCCTCCTGCCCGGCGCTGCCCCCGGTTCCAAGGGTGATCGCGCTAGCCAGGCCCCGCGTGATAATGGTACGACCTGGAATCTTGGCCCCGCGCAGATTCACCTGGGCCAAAAACGCAGAAAAGCCAAATTTCATATCCTTGGCGAAAAAAACCCAGAACGGGAGAATAAGCAGCGAGCCTGCGACCGGAAATAACACTACCCAAAAACGGCTGGTACTCCACTGCGAAAAGGAAATATCAAACCAAGCGATCCCCTGCTCCATGACCAACCAGTGGAAAAACTCAATGGCGCGACGGAAGAGAAAATTGCACACCCCGGCCAGCACTCCAATAATAAGAGCGAGGGTGACCATGAAGGTGTTTTCACTGACGGAAAAACGGGATAATACAGAAAGAATGCGTCGTCGCGTATGCCGAAGCATGGATGTGCCACCTGTTACCCTGGAAGAGTTAGCGCCTCCTTACTGCACAAAAAGTGCAGAAAATCGACAAAAGAGCCGATATTACGCTGTTTTACCCTTTGTGTAAAGAGTGAACCTGTAAGAGAAACGGGCGAAAATAGATATCGCTTTTACGCTTTGTCCTCAGCGGCCTCGAGGAGCGCGACAAACTCATCTTCAGGCTGCGGCTTGGCGTACAGATATCCCTGAGCGTACTTAAACCCCATCCGCACCAAGCATTCCGCCTGTATTTGCTCCTCAACCCCTTCCGCCACCAGCTTGCACCCCATAACGTGGGTAAACGCAACCAGCGACTGCGCTAAGGCAGCGTCGGTGAGGTTTTTATGGATATCCGTAACAAAGGCACGATCCAGCTTAATCTTATCGATTGGGAAACGTTTCAGGTACGCCAGCGACGTATACCCCGTACCAAAGTCATCAAGCGCGAGGCTTACGCCAAGATGGCGCAGCACCTTCATGCGGACTATAGCTTTTTCAACATCACGCAGCATCAAACTTTCAGTCAATTCAAGCTCAAGACATGAAGGGGGGATAGCATAACGCTCAACAACCCCAGCAACAATATCGGCGAAATCATCCTGCATAAACTGGACTGCCGACACATTCACCGCCAAGCGCATCCAGCGCCCGCTGCGAATATGATAGCGCTGAATCAACTCCACCGCCTGCTCAAGAACCCAAGTTCCTATGACTACAATCAGGCCACTGTTCTCAGCGACCGGTATCATTCTGTCTGGGGGTACCCAGCCCAACTCGGCTGAATTCCAGCGCAACAGGGCTTCTGCCCCAACAATCTCGCCCGTGGTGATATCCATCTGCGGCTGATAGTATAAGAGTAATTCTCGATTTTCCAACGCCTTATGCAACAGCGCTTCGAGTTTTAAGTCTTCGGTTATTTCTGCAGAGAATTCCGCAGAAAAGAAGCAGAATCTATCTCGACCACGATCTTTAGCCTGGTGCATGGCGACATCAGCCTGCTGCAATAGCAAGCCATGCTCTTTGGTATCCTGTGGATACAGAGCAATACCAATACTGCCCGTCATGAACAGGTCCACATCAGCAACGTGCAACGGCTCACGCATGGCGCTTAACAGCTGTTCCGCCACAATACGGATAGCATGCTTGTCTCCAGCGTCTGGCAACAGGAGTGCAAACTCATCCCCGCGCAGGCGTGAAAGGGTGCCTGTTTCTTGCACACACTCGCGCAGACGCCGCGCGATCTCCACCACCACCTGATCCCCCGCATTATGCCCGAGACTTTCATTGATTTTCTTGAAATGGTCCAGCCCTATAGCCATAACAACCAGCATGTTGCGCCCGCTTTCACCATCAGCGCGAATAACCGCCTGCTGAAGTCGGTCACGAAACAACATCTGGTTGGGTAGGCTGGTGAGCAGATCGGTTTGAGCCAGATACGTGAACTTCTCTTCCTGCGCCTTCTGCGCACTTAAGTCACTGAAGACCGCCACATAACTCTTGAACTTACCCTGCTCATCTTCAAGGCGCCGAATCGTCAGCCATTCAGGATATATATTGCCGCCCTTATTCCGATTCCATATCTCGCCCTGCCAGAGTCCCGATTTGAGCAATTGAGTCCACATGTGGCGATAAAATTCAGACTTGTGCAAACCCGACTGCAGAATACGTGGATTCTCCCCCAACACTTCGGCCTCGGTGTAGCCACTGATTTGAGTAAAAGCACGATTGACTGCGAGGATTTTACCACTCATGTCGGTCACCAACATCCCCTCGGTGTTATTTTCCACCACCAGAGAAAGCTGACGCAGATGCCACTCTTTTTCGCAGCGCTGGCTGATATCTCGTACGGTACTCAACACCGCTGAAGTGCCACCGAAAGATATGCGGACGCTGTGAATCTCAAGCGGCAAGGTCGTACCCATATTGGTATCCTGCTCACACTCAAACACCATCGATTTTCCCGCCAGCACGGTGTCAAAGTTTTTGCACGCATCACATTTGTTCAAAAACTGAACCTTGTTGTTCTGCAGATCAACCGCTGAATATCCCAACATGTGCAGAAATGGCTCATTGGCCATAAGGAGCTTTCCGGCGCAATCACGCACCAGAATACCGTCCGGGCAGTTATCGAAGATACTCTGGTAGGAACGCTGCTGAAGCTCCATCTCACTACTTAAGGGATCAAGCCCAAAAGAGCGAACCATAACCCACAGTAAACGCCCGAACACCGCTAGGAATATCAGGACAACCAATCCCACCAGCCAGATGTTCTGCGCCCACTGCAAAGTAGACCCGATAACATATTTTTTAAGGATCAGGGTATGGCGGTTATGTGCCTCTGATCCCACTTCAACCTGTGCTTGCAATTGGTGCAAAACTTCACCCTCGGAACGGATGAACCTGAACACCTCAAATCCGTTGGGGGCTAGGAGTGTGATCTCGTGATAGTCAGGATACTCCGTAAAAAAGCCCGCAAGGGTATGCCGCACCTGCACATAGTCAGAACGCAGCAGGGGCTCTGTCAGCAGATTCGCCAGCAAACTCCGTTCGGTTTCAAAGGAGTGCTCCATGGCATCGTACAGAAGTTGTTCACGTTGAAAATTGATGAGTATAAGCCCACACAATAACAGCCCCAGAATAAACAGAGCCATCACAAGTTGCACCTTCTTGTAGGTACTGACGCGTTGTGAATTATGGATTCTGCTGCTCATAGTTATCCCTCAGAAACCTCTGCGCGTAATCAATGTACAAACGCAGAGCGTCAAAATCTGCATCCACAACGGGGTAAATCCCTGTAAAGTCGGCACGTAATTGGGCAAGAACCTTGATTCCTTCCGGGCAGGTATCCATTCGGAGCAGAATACTTTTCACCTTTTCAGCTAATTGCGGTTCAAGCCTCTCAGTTGCCAAAAAGGTTTGATCTACAACTTCAGGCATATACGCCAGCACCCGCAGGCCCTGGGATTGCAACTTCTTGAAAATTTCATATTTCATCGCGCCTGCTTCGAAGCGCCCAGCCAGAACGGCATATCCAACGTTGGCATGATTCCCCAAAAAACTATATCCAGCCAAATCCTGCGGATGGACCCCGGACTCAGCGAGAACATGCAGCGCCACCTGAAAGCCTGCAGTGGTTTCGGGCGCGACAAAAGCCATCCGCGAGCTTTTGAGATCCTCGATCTTAGCAATAGGACTGTCCTCGCGGACTACAACAACCCCTCGCAAGCGTGGGTATGCCCCCCTGACGGTGCCAAGGGGCACGATACGCGGGTTTTGTTGGATTATTTCCACATACAAAGTAGGGCCAACAAAGGCTAAATCCACCTTAGCCGCAGCACAGAGCTCTACCGCTTCGGCGTGATCTGATGCAATCTTCAACTCAATGGGGAGCCCAATACGGGCCCCAAGGTATTTCATTAAGGGTGAGAAACGTTGGTTCAACTCCGCTGCGGGCAAAAAGGGATGGACGCCGAATATCAGCCCCTGCCCCTCTGTCTCGCCATGCGTCCTTGTCTCACCACACGCCTTTGCCACGCAATTACCGGCAACCGAGACCCTAGCTCCGGGGACAAGGATTAAATGTACCGCCATGAGCGCAAGCAGCAACCATCTCAACATGAACCCTCCGCGCAGACATGTTTCACCTAAAATGCCCGAAAAAATACCGCCAATCACAACCAGAACATGAGAACGATTATTCACAGTTTAACAGAACACCCTGAACAGATAAAGACCGGAGTATGGCGTTAAAGCAGATAAGAAAGAGAGCTGGGTAACCCAGCAAGGAGGGGAAATAAACTGCGGTAATCTCTGGGCTAACCTGATTAAAGGAGGAGAGGGTAACACCGGCAAACAGGGGGTTAATCTCAGCGGGCGAGTTGTAATACCTTCAGCGCGATCTGGGGCAGCGGCAGACTGAAATCAACCCCACCAGCCTTTACCGCCTCCTTGGGCATTCCATACACCACAGATGTCGCCTCATCCTGGGCGATATTGATCGCACCGGCATCCTTCATCTCCTTCATGCCGCGCGCACCATCATCTCCCATGCCGGTCATAATAACGCCGATGCAGTTTTTTCCTGCATAGCGCGAGGCACTGCGAAACAACACATCCACCGAGGGACGGTGGCGCGAAACCAAGGGGCCATCTTTTATACTGACATAGTAACGTGCCCCGCTGCGCTGCAGAATAACATGGCGGTTCCCTGGAGCGATGAGAGCCCGTCCACGCATCACCGTATCACCATCCGCCGCCTCTTTGACTGTGAGGTTGCACAGCCCATCCAAGCGGCGCGCAAAAGCAGCAGTAAAATTCTCCGGCATATGTTGCACAATAACAATTCCAGGGGCATCCGCCGGAAACTGCATGAGAAACACCCGCAGTGCTTCGGTTCCGCCGGTGGAAGCTCCAACCACTACCACCTTCTCGGTGGTTTCTATCATGGCGCGGTTATCCCCAGCAGGTAGCACCGCGTCTGCAGTAAGCTTTGGCTCCACCCGCTGCGATGGCAAAGGGTGTACGGCACCTATCTTTGCGCGCGCCGCTGCCTTGACTGCATCGCAAATCCTTACCCGCGACTCCTCCAGAAAGAGCTTCGTTCCGAGGCGCGGTTTCTGGATAATATCCACTGCACCGTACTCAAGGGCTTTTATAACTGTTTGGGAGCCACTTTCCACCAAGCTTGAACACATGATGACCGGCAAGGGATGCTGCTGCATAATTTTTTGCAGAAAGGTCAAACCATCCATGCGCGGCATCTCAACATCAAGGGTGATGACGTCGGGAATCTCTTTTTCCATCCTTTGCGCGGCAATATATGGATCCGCCGCTGTAGCCATAACTTCAATGGCGGGATCCGCACTGAGAATCTGGCTTAACGCTTCGCGGACTACCGCAGCATCATCAACGATCAAGACACGAATTTTTCGTCCCATGCCAATCTGCTCCCATGGCCATTCCGCTTCAAATGCCATTCTACCCCACAGCAAATATCCGCCATGGGAAACTATTCGTGAAGTGCTACCTGCCTTGCAGGCGCTTGACGTATACCATCCCAACGTTGGAGAGAAATACTAGCTTTCTTCCCACCCGACCGCCGGTGTCAGAATTATGCAGTCGAATTTTGTTTTTCTCTAACCATCGTAGCGAGGCGTCTACATTAAGCTCACCCACGTGGCGGAATCCACCCGTGTTGCGATAAAAACTGTTGGCGCCACCAAACATTTTGGCTTCCAACTGATGAATGAGTGCGCCACTTGCACTGAGACGGCGCAACATATTATCCAGAGATACCGTCACAAAACGGTCACTATCATCGCCAACAGGCAGCATGGCGTGATTCATTGCGGCTTGGCGCGTAATGGGGCAGTAAAGGGTTACACTCACACACGATCCGAGCACGGTTTCTATCCGGCAGGGCTCTTTGGTCACGTGATATTCCCCTGGTTTCAGATACACTACCGGCATTAATTCATGCTGCATAACTATACAAACCTATATTCTAACGCCATCAGATCCGCTCATACACGGTCGAGGCTACTTGGCGCAGGGGCAAGTCAAAACCATGGAGCGATTCCGAATGACCTAAAAACAGATGCCCACCCGGATGCAGATGACGGCAAAATTTGTGCATCAGCTGCTCTCTGGTGTCACTATCAAAATAGATTATTACATTTCGACAAAAGATGACGTCCATGGTGAATGGCAACTTGAACTCTGCATCCATAAAATTAAGGCGCCCAAAACGCACGCTGCGACGTAGCGGCGGAGCAATACGCACCAGTGGTGAATTTTTTTCCTTGCTGCGTAACAGATACTTGGTCCTTATTCCTGCGGGTACGGGGGCAATCCTATCGACATGGTATATAGCGGTCTTAGCATAATCCAAAACACGCGTAGAAATATCCGTAGCGATGATTTCAAAATCAAAGTTCGCGGGCCGACATTTCTGCGCATACTCACTTAGAACCATAGCCATGGTGTACGGCTCTTCCCCACTGGAACAACCTGCACTCCATATGCGAAACGCACGACCAGCGTGTCTACTCTGACGCCACGCCGGCAAAACAGCTGCCGTCAAATGGTCAAAGTGAGCGGATTCTCGGTAAAAGTCCGTTTTGTTGGTGGTTATGGCGTCAAATAGCTCTACCCGTTCTTGGCTCTGGCCCGCACTGCTAAACAGATAGTCGCAATACTCCGTTACACTGCCAAGGTCCAAAACGCGCAGACGTTTTGCCAACCTACCACACAGCATAGTTTTTTTAGAGGGGGTAATCTGGATGCCTAGTTCCTGATCGATATAGGTACTCAGACGAGTGAAGT
>JAQUDG010000066.1 GCA_028685815.1 Desulfuromonas sp. | reverse complement strand
GGAGATGATATTAAACTCACCGTAGTAGAGATAAAGGGGGGAACGGTGCGCATTGGCATCGATGCCCCGCGAGAAAAGAAAATATATCGTCAGGAACTCTACGCTCAAATAATGGCACAAAATCGTAGTTCTACCGGTTGGTCGCTTGATGACCTGTCACTGCTTAGTGGCACTATGTCCCGCAAGTCAGAGGAGAACAAATGAAGATTATTCAGAGTCGTTTTGGAGAAGTTGAGTATGATCCGCAGACCGTGCTCCATTTCCCACAAGGCCTTATTGGGTTTGAAGATCTTCGGGATTTTGTGGTCATGCCCAACGAAAAAGATGGGCCATTGTTCTGGATTCAGAGTGTGGAGGATGCACAGGTTGCCTTAGTCTTGACAGACCCGACCAACTTTTTCCCCACTTACTTGGTAGAGCCAGAAGCACATGAGTGCAAAGCCCTGGGTATGGAAGGTGAAGATAAGTGTCATGCGCTGGTGGTGGTAACTGTTGATACGGAGCGTAAAGTTACTCTGAACTTGGTTGCCCCTGTTTTGTTTGCGCCTCACAGTAACCGCGCTATTCAGGTCATTTTAGAGAATAGTGGCTACTCGATTCAGACTCCGCTGCCGGTAGTGGAACACCCTGCAGCAAAGGTTGGTGCCGAGGCTAGTGGGAAAAGTGTGGCAAAAGGATGATTCTCATCTAGGTGGGTTTGGTAAAATTCGGGAGACTTAAGCCGGCTCGGGTTCAGCACTGTTGAACCCGAGCCGGCTTTTTTATGCGATGTCGCGTTCGGAGAAGATCTGTGCACTGAAGATGTAGATATCGGTATCGCTATTCTGCCAAGCTTGGGTAGGAAGTCCGGCTTTAAGGCAGGTCTGCTGCAAGAATTTGTCTCTGTCCCAATGGTACTCAACTGCCACCTGAGGGAGTAATACCCCGCGGGAGTAGTTTTTCTCCAGATATAATCCGTGCTTCCCCACCTCAATCTCTTCGATAGACTCAATCTTATGTAATGGACTTAGTACTGAGATTTCGATGTTTATATCCTTGAGTTCATTAGCTTCAAGGGGGTAAAAGCGCGGATCTTTGAACGCAGCGGCTATGGCCATCTCTTCCACCTCTTTGAAGAGCGGCAGGCTGGATTGGAAGTTGCCGATGCAGCCACGCAGTTGCTGCTGGTTTTTCAGGGTTACAAAGCAGCCATTCTTGAAGTTCAGGAGCCGCTCTTCGCGTGGCGGCAGTGGACTGTCTTCCCCGTTGAGTTCTTTTTCAATGGCTTGGCGTGCTATTTCAAGTAGTGTTTTCTGTTCAGCACTACTGAGTTCGTCTTCCATTAAACCTCTCCTTTTTGCTCACTCGTGCCCTCCTTGAGATTCAAGAGGATGGTGCCCATTAGATTTATTTCTTTTTATCTACCTTCTTACGCTGATTGGCATCAAGCACTTTTTTGCGCAGGCGGATGGATTTAGGGGTAATTTCAACTAGTTCGTCATCGTCGATATACTCCAGTGCCTGCTCCAGGGTGAGAATGCGCGGCGGAGTCAGACGGATGGCTTCGTCGGTGCCGGATGCACGCACGTTAGAGAGTTTCTTCCCTTTGCTGGTGTTGACCACCAGATCGTTTTCCTTGGCGTGTTGCCCCACAATCATGCCAGTGTATACTTTTGTGACTGGGTGTACAAACAGAATGCCCCGCTCCTGCAGGTTGAACAGGGCGTAAGCTGAAGTTTCCCCAGGTTCAATAGCTATAAGGGCGCCGTTTTTACGTCCGCCGATCTCACCTTTGTAGGGACCATAGGAATCAAAGGAGTGCGCCATGGTGCCGGTGCCGTGGGTGTCAGTCATGAACTCCGTTCTGAATCCGATAAGACCGCGGGCTGGGATGGAAAATTCGATCCGATTGATTCCATCGTGCTGTTTCATGCTCAACATTTCTGCCTTGCGTTGTCCTAGCTTTTCAATAACCGTCCCTTGATGCTCTTCCGGCACATCGATAGCGAGATTTTCCATCGGTTCTAGTTTTTGCCCGTTTTCTTCGCGGAAGATAACCTGTGGCTTGGAGACCGCTAGCTCAAAGCCTTCGCGGCGCATACTCTCAATGAGTATAGACAGGTGGAGTTCGCCACGACCGGAAACCTTGAAGGTGTCGGTGTTGGCAGTTTCTTCTACCCGCAGGGACACATTGGTGCGTAGTTCGCGCTGTAGGCGTTCGTAGATGTTGCGCGAAGTTACGTATTTGCCCTCGAGCCCCGCAAAAGGGGAGGAGTTGACCATGAAGTTCATCGACAAGGTGGGTTCATCGATGTCTGCAAATGGCAGGGCAATCGGCGCCTCAGGAGTGGCCAAGGTTTCGCTGATACTGATGTCGTTAAAGCCAGCAATGGTGACAATATCACCAGCTTCGGCAGATTCAATACTGACCTGCTGCACTCCTTGGTAGCCAATGAGCTTGGAGATTCGCCCAGGGATTTTTTTCCCGTTTTTATCGATACGGACCAGATTTTGTCCATCGTGCACGCGCCCGTTGAATATTTTGCCGGTGGCTATGCGCCCAATGTAATCGTTGTAGTCGATGCTGGTGACTAAAAACTGAAATGGCTTATCTGGATCGCAGTTGGGAGCCGGTACTTTTTCCTTAATGCAGTCGAATAGGGGCTCCAGATCGGTGCTGGTATCTCCGAGCTCTTTGAGTGCATAGCCTTGTTTTGCGCTGGAGAAAATAATGGGGAAGTCGAGCTGCTTTTCGTCTGCATCCAACTCGCAGAACAGATCGAAAACCATGTCTACCACTTCTTGCGGCCGGGCACCGGGGCGGTCAATTTTATTGATCACTACAATCGGCTGCAGGCCTAAGTCGAGGGACTTCTTCAATACGAAACGAGTCTGCGGCATGGGGCCGTCAAACGCATCGACAAGCAGGAGGACGGAGTCAACCATTTTCAGTACTCGTTCAACCTCGCCGCCGAAGTCAGCGTGACCGGGGGTGTCAACAATGTTTATTTTGACGCCGCCATGGTTTACTGAAAGGTTCTTCGCCAAAATGGTGATGCCGCGTTCCTTTTCTAGGTCGCCGCTGTCCATGATGCGTTCGGTAATTTCCTGATTGGCGCGAAACACCCCTGATTGTTGTAGCATGGCATCGACAAGTGTGGTTTTACCGTGGTCAACGTGTGCTATTATGGCGATGTTTCTGATCGGTTCTGACATGTACTTACGCTCTCCTTGCTCTGGTTTGGCCTGTCTTATCAGGTATGTAATTTGTGTGGCTGATTGAAGTTTGAGAAACGGGATATAATACACGATCGTCATCGATATGGCTAGAGTATTTTCTGTGTGGGACAATCTACGCGTGGTGCCAAGTAACCAAGCTTGGTTGAAAGGGTTTTCTTTTGGACGAACTTACACTGGATCGACAAGCGCTGGCGGTGGAGCCACAAGCAACGCAAGAGCAAAGTGTAGTCGATATTGGAGCTGAGCTACTGGTGTGGCAAGGGCGTCCTGCACCCAGGTGTTTTACTTTCAGGCATTGGGGTCGTAGTCTATTTTGGCTGGCTATTTTTGTGGTTGCCGGCGTGTGGCAGTGGGTTGGTTGGGAGATTTATGCCGATAGTGGGCAAACGGCCTGGGCTTTCGTCCCGCTTCCGCTGCTGGTGCTGGCTCTTTGTCTCAGTATTGGGCGTGTCGTGCGTGCGCGCCTTGAGTGGGAGCATGTGTTTTATGTGTTGAGTGCAGAAAAGCTCCGGATTCAGTGCGGCATGCCTCGGCATATCATCTGCTTTAATCTTGCTGAGCTTTCCTACGTGCGCCTTGATCTGTATAATAAAAATGGCAAAAATGGCAAGAATCCACAGGGGGAATTAGAAAACACTGGCCTTGGGAAGATTTATCTCGAGTTCGGCAGCAGATCAGTGGTCCTGTGTTGTATAGAGCATGCTGAAGGTTTGTTTGAACTTCTACGCCGGCATGTTGCTGCCGATATAGATTGAAAACAGTTTTGTGGGTAGTTTTAGCCATCTATTAGCCCAGGCATAGGAGCTGGTTTTGCCTTGCTTTGCGGCAGAACGCTGTTGTGAAAATAGACGTTGACTTTTCAAGGTCCTTTTGGTCTATTTGTTGGATTTACTGAGTATTTTAAGCAGATTGGCATATTTTTCATGAGTCAAGTTTAGATGAAAAACACGACCTGTAAAAGGTTTTATCTGGAAACGTTCGGGTGTCAGATGAACGTGGTGGATTCGGAATGGATTGCCACTCTAATTGGCGATCTAGGATATCAGCAGATTGATGCTCCACAAGACGCGGATCTGATCATTCTCAATACCTGCTCAGTGCGGGAAAAAGCCGAGCGCAAGGTGTACGGGCATCTGGGCAGTTTCAAGCCTCTGAAAGATAAAAACCCCGCACTGATACTTGCAGTTGGGGGGTGTGTTGCACAGCAGGAGAAGGAGCGTCTGCTGGAAAGAGTCCCCTATCTGGATATCGTGTTTGGCACCCACAATGTGCACCAGCTCGGACACATGGTGCGCTCGGTGGAGGCTTCACGTCAAAGGCGCTGCGAAACCGCCTTTAATCACAGCGCTGCACGCTTTGATACGTTCCCCCAGCGTTCAGGCGCTTCGGCAGTGAACAAGTTCGTCACTATTGTGCAGGGGTGTGATAACTACTGCACCTATTGTATTGTCCCGTATGTGCGTGGGCGCGAGGTCAGTCGCGGCAGCGCCGAAATTCTTGCCGAGATCGAAAGTCTGGTGCAGCAAGGGGTGCGTGAGATCACCTTGCTGGGGCAGAACGTCAATTCTTACGGTCAAGGAAACGCTACGGGCAACACCAACGCCAATCCCAACTCAAACCCCACCGGCAGCTTCACCGAATTGCTCCATGCCGTACATGCGATCGACGGTTTGGAGCGCATTCGCTTCTTTTCATCCCATCCCAAAGATTTTAGCCTCGAACTGATGGAGTGTTTCCGCACTCTACCTAAAGTGTGTCCCCAAATGCACCTGGCACTGCAGAGTGGCTCTAACCGGATATTGCAGGCTATGAACCGTGGTTACACGCGGGAAGATTTTTTGGCTAACATAGATCAATTGCGGAGCAGTTGCCCGCAGATACGCTTCAGTACAGACGTAATTGTCGGATTTCCTGGAGAAACCAGGGAAGACTTTCTCGACACCGTTGCGCTACTTGATGAAGTAGGCTTTGGCGATGTATTTACTTTTTTATACTCTCCTAGACCTGAAACTAAGGCGGCGCAGTACGATGATCCTATCTCAAAAGAGGAAAAACATCGCTGGTTCGAAGAGTTGCTTGCCCGGCAGCGGCAGATAAGTGTGCGCGTTTGGGGCGGAGATGTAGGCACCACGCAGGAAGTTTTGGTAGAGGGTAAAAGTCGCCATGGGTCGGGTCAGCTCTTTGGGCGCAATCTATGGAACCGGATTGTCAATTTTAATGGCCCGGAAAAACTTATAGGGCGTATGGTTCAGGTGCAAATTACCCGCAGCATGAACAATTCACACCTTGGCGAGCTTGCCGCCACGAATGTCTTAATACCGCAAATCCATATTTGAACACAGGAAGGCAGGTTTGAAATACTATGCAACATATGAGCGCAGCACATTTTTCGTTATTGCAGGAATTTTCTAACACTCCAAGCCCATCAGGCTTTGAACAACCCCTACAACGGGTTATCCGGCGCGAGCTTGAAGCCTGTGCCGATTCGGTTGAAACTGATGTGATGGGAAATGTTATTGCGTGCAAACGTAGTACCTCGGTTAGCAGTGATGCCCAGCGCCCCATGCGGATTATGTTGGCAGGGCACTGTGACGAAATCGGATTCATGGTCCACTATATCGACGAAAAGGGTTTTTTGTTTTTTGCCCCCATCGGTGGGGTAGATGCCCACATGGTTCCCGGTCAGCGTGTGTATGTGCATAGCGCCAATGGTCCTGTGCTTGGGGTCGTGGGCAAGAAGCCCATCCATCAGATCGATCCCAAAGATCGCGACACGGTAATAAAGTTCAAGGCCCAGTTTATCGATATCGGCGCCAAAGATGGAGAGCATGCAGCTGAGTTGGTCAGAATTGGAGATCCGGTAACGTTTGTCCATGGGATGGAGCGCTTACAGGGTCAACTGGCAACCTCGCGTGCTTTTGACGATAAAATGGGTGCCTTTATCGTCACCAGGGTTATGCAGGAAGTAAGTAAGCGCGGTGGGCATGAGGTTGATCTTTACAGTGTCACCACTGTGCAGGAAGAACTCGGCCTACGCGGTGCAATCTCAAGCACCTATGGAGTGAATCCCACTGCCGGCATTGCCGTTGACGTTGATTTTGCCAGTGATTTCCCCGGTCAGGATAAATCCGAGGTGGGTGATTTTGTTCTCGGCAAGGGGCCGATTGTATCCCGTGGCGCGAATATTAATCCCGTGCTGTTTGAGCTGATCTGTGCAACGGCGCGAGAAAAACAGATACCGATTCAAATTAGTGCACAGGCGCGCGCTACCGGAACCGATGCTAACGCCATGCAGCTCAGTCGTGGTGGGGTCGCTGCAGCACTTTTGGGTGTGCCTCTGCGCTATATGCACTCACCGGTGGAAGTGTTGTCGCTTGATGACATTGAAGCAGCGATTGAACTTCTGACAGCGGTGGTGTTGCGGATAGATCCATCTATCTCCTTTATCCCGAAATAGTTTTTAACCGAATTTTGTGGCCGGATTTTACGAAAAGCAGCTTCATTCTGTCAGTCAGCTCAATCCAGCGTATGTATAAAAAGGAGAACACCATGTTAGATCCAGAACTACGTGAAGGACTCACGTTTGATGATGTCCTGTTGATCCCAGCCCAGTCGGATGTTTTGCCCAGGGATGCAGATCTTTCGACGCAGCTGACACCAAAAATCAAACTGAATATTCCCATCATGTCAGCGGCAATGGATACGGTCACAGAGTCGCGTTCTGCCATCTGTATGGCTCGTGAAGGGGGAATCGGTACCATCCACAAGAATATGACTCCTCAAGAACAGGCGCTGGAAGTGGATCAGGTGAAAAAATCCGAGAGTGGCATGATTGTCGACCCGGTTACAGTTCGGCCGGATCAGAAAATATATGAAGCCTTGGAACTTATGAAAAAATATCGTATTTCCGGGGTGCCGGTGACTAAAAACGGGATCTTGGTCGGCATCCTCACCAACCGTGATCTACGCTTCGAACCGCAGCTGGATCTGGAGGTGGAGAAGGTTATGACCAAAAATAATTTGGTAACCGTGCCGCCGGGGACAACCCTAGAGGAAGCAAAATTCCATCTGCATAAACACCGCATCGAAAAACTTCTAGTCGTAGATGATGATTACGTCCTCAAAGGGCTGATTACTATCAAGGATATTGAAAAAGTGCGTAAATATCCGCTGGCGTGCAAGGATGAATACGGGCGCTTGCGTGCCTCGGCAGCTGTGGGTGTTGGCGGCGATAGTATGGAGCGGATCGAGTTACTGATTAAAGCCGGAGTTGATGTGGTGATTGTAGATACAGCGCACGGTCATTCACGCGGTGTAATTGACAGCGTTATGGAAATTAAGAGCTGCTATCCTGATCTGCAGCTGATAGCGGGTAATATTGCCACCGCGCATGCCGCCACTGACCTCATTAAGGCTGGAGTGGATGGAATAAAGGTTGGCATTGGTCCTGGTTCTATCTGCACTACTCGAGTGGTTGCCGGAGTAGGCGTGCCACAGGTTACTGCCATTGCTGATGTCGCATCAGTAACCAGTCGTGCCGGTATCCCACTGATTGCCGATGGCGGGGTCAAGTTTTCCGGAGAGATTCCCAAAGCTATCACCGCTGGAGCGGATGTAATAATGATTGGTTCGTTGTTTGCGGGTACCGACGAGTCGCCGGGAGAAACCATCTTGTATCAGGGACGTACCTACAAGTCATACCGTGGTATGGGAAGCCTTGGAGCCATGAAACGGGGGAGTAAAGACCGTTATTTCCAGGGAGATGTAGAGAGCGACGTGAAGCTGGTGCCCGAAGGAATTGAAGGACGCGTGCCCTATCGCGGATCTCTCTCCTCCAATATCCACCAGCTTGTGGGCGGTCTGCGCGCCGGGATGGGCTACACCGGATGTGCGAGCATCAAAGAGTTGCAACAGAAGGCGCGCTTTATCCGCATCACCAGCGCCGGACTGCGGGAGTCCCATGTACACGACGTCAGCATTACCCACGAAGCGCCAAACTACCGCATCGGGCAGCCTAGCTCGTAAGCCAGTTGTGACGCTCATTTTTTGAACATAACTCAACTAGTCGTCGTAGGTACTGCGTACGAAGACTATTCGACAATTTCAGGACATTTTCAGGAGCAAGCATGGTCGATCTGCACAGCGAAAAAATTCTTATTCTGGATTTTGGCTCACAGTATAGCCAATTAATTGCACGCAGAGTGCGTGAAGCGCACGTCTACTGTGAGTTGCATCCGTTTGATATGGAATTGTCCAAGATTAAAGAGCTTAACCCTAACGGCATCATCCTCTCCGGTGGGCCGCAATCGGTATATGAGGAAGACGCACCCAGCGTGGACGGAGGTCTGTTTGAACTCGGAGTTCCGGTGCTGGCGATCTGTTACGGAATGCAGGTGCTGATGCGGCATTTTGGCGGCAACGTTATCCCTGCAGGCAGGCGTGAGTATGGTCATGCAGAGCTATTGACCCAAGGCGAGCCAGGTCCGCTGTTTGAAGAGTTTTTTGTGGATGGACGCAGCCATGTGTGGATGAGTCACGGCGACCATGTGGATGTGGTGGCACCCGGATTCGAGGTAGTGGCTGCAACCTCCAATGCGCCGGTATGTGCGGTGCAAAATATAGCTAAAAACCTGTACGGGGTGCAGTTTCATCCCGAGGTTAACCATACCCCACGTGGGCAGGAGTTGATCAACACCTTTGTACGCAAAATATGTTCCTGCACCGGCAAGTGGACCCCAGGGCAGATTATTGATGACGCGGTGGCGCGAATCCGCGCGAGTGTTGGAGATGAACACGTAGTTCTAGGGCTTTCCGGCGGGGTGGATTCTTCCGTTGCTGCGGCCTTGCTCCAACGCGCCATAGGAGATCAGCTTAGCTGTGTGTTTGTCGATAACGGTCTGCTGCGTCTGCACGAAGGTGACCAGGTTATGGCGACCTTTGCCGAAAATCTGGGAGTCAAGGTGATTCGCGTTGATGCACAGGAGCGTTTCATGCAGGCCCTTGCAGGGGTCACTGATCCGGAAAAGAAACGCAAAATCATCGGGGGCATGTTTATTGAAGTTTTCGATGAGCAGACGATTAATCTACCCAAGATAAAATGGTTGGCGCAGGGAACTATCTATCCTGATGTTATTGAATCTGCCGGATCCAAATCGGGCAAAGCGCAAAATATCAAGAGCCATCACAACGTAGGCGGGTTGCCTGAGCATATGAAACTCAAACTGCTTGAACCCTTACGCGAGCTGTTTAAGGATGAAGTACGCGCTATTGGGGAAGAACTCGGATTACCTCATTCTATGGTTTGGCGTCATCCCTTCCCCGGGCCTGGCCTCGGAGTCAGAATCCTAGGAGAGGTAAGGAAAGAGTTCGCCGATATTCTGCGTCAGGCCGATGCTATCTATATCGAAGAGCTAGTTACTAGTGGTCATTACGATAAAATAAGCCAGGCTTTTGCGGTATTTCTGCCGGTCAAAAGTGTGGGCGTGATGGGTGACGGGCGCAGCTATGAGTACGTAGTAGCCCTGCGCGCGGTTGAAACCAAAGATTTTATGACCGCTGGCTGGTATCCCATGCCGTATGCCGATTTGGCGCGGATCAGCAACAGAATCATCAATGAAGTTAAAGGGATAAACCGTGTAACCTACGATATTTCCAGCAAGCCGCCTGCTACGATCGAGTGGGAGTAAGCCGGTAGATGGAACACGCGCCGGACAGGACATCACACAAGGGTCTCCATAAGGCAGTATTTCTGGATCGGGATGGCACGGTCAACGTAGAGAAAAATTACCTCATCGATCCGTGCGAATTTGTCTTTATTCCCGGAGTTCCCGAAGCAATTTACCAACTGAAACAGGCGGGGTATCTGGTGGTGCTTGTGACAAATCAATCCGGTATTGCGCGTGGCTATTTCACCCACAGTCAGGTCGCACATTTGCACCAGCACCTACAGACAGAGCTTAAAAAGCACCATACCGCAATTGACGCATTTTACCTGTGCCCCCATCATCCAACGGCTGGTGATGGAGTGTTTACCTGTGCGTGTTCATGTCGTAAAGGAGAGCCAGGGATGTTGCTACAGGCGGCTGCGGAGCTGGATATCGATCTTGGCAGTTCCTACATGGTGGGGGACAAGCTTGCCGATCTGAAGGCGGGTCTGAGCGTTGGGTGCCACCCTGTTCTCGTGCAGACAGGCTACGGAGATCAGACACTACAGCAGGCACAGGTCGCAGCGTGGAATGAGCGTGGCTCCATCGATGTCTGCGTCGATCTGGTCGCTGCCGCACGCCTTATTCTTGCTCGGGGCTGAGTTCGCCATGCGGCATGGATTAAGCGCTTTGGGGTATGTTGTAAAGGCATGGCGTATTAATGTAGCTTATGGGTGCCACACATGTAGTTTGACCCTGTCTCTGGCTCGGGCTACACTTGTAGGCATTTAAAGTCATAACAGACATTATGGTCGACCCGCTTGAAGTATCTGAAGTGAAAAACTGTTGCGCTATTCGGTGAATTTTGTGCCGACGTGCGATCCGTGTCTGCATTATATTCCCTAGCATATGGGGTGCTTAATACTCATATTTAATTAAAGGATTTTCCATGGAGCTTACCTGTTTTAAAGCCTATGATATTCGCGGCAGAATCCCCGATGAACTAGATGAAGAGGTGGCGTACCGTATAGGACGTGCATACGCGCAGTTTCTGCAACCTCGGCGTGTGGTTGTAGGGCGTGATGTTCGCCTTACCAGCTCGCTTCTTACTGAGGCTCTGTGTCTGGGCCTCACTGAGTCTGGGGTCGATGTGTATGACATCGGCCTGTGCGGAACTGAAGAAGTATATTTTGCCACTTTTCATGAAAAAATGGATGGCGGCATCATGGTGACCGCTAGTCATAATCCCATGGACTATAATGGCTTAAAACTGGTGCGCGAAGAGTCGCGTCCAATTAGCGCAGATACCGGTCTTGTGGAAATAAAAAAACTTGCTGAAGCGGCGGACTTCGATGACCCACATCGGTTTGGTATCGTTGCGCCGCTGGATATACGTGCAGATTATATCCAGCATCTGCTCTCCTACCTCAATAGCACTTTGCCAGCATTTAAAGTGGTTGTAAACGCTGGCAACGGTTGTGCTGGGCCAGTTCTCGATGCCCTCGAATCCCATCTGCCCTGTGAGATAATAAAGATAAATCATCGTCCCGATGGTAGATTTCCCAACGGGATTCCTAACCCTTTGCTGGTGGAGAATCGCGCGGCTACTGCCGCCGCCGTGGTAGAACATGGCGCGGCGGCAGGTATAGCTTGGGACGGTGATTTCGACCGCTGCTTCTTATTTGATGAGAAGGGCGAATTCATAGAGGGGTATTATATTGTTGGTCTGCTTGCTGCGGCATTTGTGGACAAAGAGCCCGGCGCTAAAATTATCCACGATCCACGTCTGATATGGAACACCTTGGAAATAGTTGAAGCCGGCGGGGGCGTTGCGATTGAGAGCAAGTCAGGCCACGCCTTCATCAAAGAACGGATGCGTAAAGAGGATGCTGTTTATGGTGGGGAGATGAGTGCTCACCATTACTTCCGCGATTTTTCCTATTGTGACAGCGGCATGATTCCATGGATGCTGGTGCTTGAATTGATTGCCAAAAGCGGGAAGCCATTATCTCAACTGGTGGCAGAGCGCATTGCTGCTTTCCCTGCCAGCGGTGAGATTAATCGTACCGTGGCAAATGCACCAGAGGCACTCCAGTCTCTGGAGCAGGAATACGCCCCGAAGGCCTGTTCGATTGAGCATGTGGATGGTCTGAGCATGGATTTCGGGGCCTGGCGTTTTAATCTGCGTAGCTCTAATACTGAGCCGGTGGTGCGTTTGAATGTTGAAAGCCGGGGCGACAAGCCGTTGATGGAAGAGAAAACCCGCATGTTGCTGGACTGGCTCGATCAGTGGCAGAAACAGCAGTAGAATAAATAACCCAGTATCAGTCAAGAGTCATATTTATGCAACGTTCGCTCATTCTGGCTTCCACCAGTCCATATCGCCGAGAACTGCTCACACGCTTGGGCCTTGTGTTCAAGGTGATGGAGCCGGATTTTATTGAATCCATCGATCCAGGTGTGGCGCCACAGTTGCAAGTTAAACATCTGGCGCTGGGCAAGGCGCGCAGTTTGGTCGCGACCTGCCCAGATGCAGTTATCATCGGCTCCGATCAAGTTTTTTGTGATGCGTCAGGGCGTGTTCTGGGCAAACCCGGTGACATGGCTACAGCGCAGGCTCAGCTCGAACGCATGGCAGGGAAAAAACACCATTTTTATACCGGTCTGGCCGTTGTGGATGCCCGCAACGGTCAGACCCAGACTGCAAGTGTGATTTCCACTGTGGTGTTGCGCGACTTGAGCAGTAGGCAGATAAAAAACTACTTGGAGCGCGAATCTCCGTTTGACTGTGCGGGGTCGTTCAAGATCGAAGGGTTGGGCATCTCCTTGATGGAGCAGGTTGGTGGAACCGATTATACTGCCCTTATCGGACTGCCGCTGATTTCACTCACCACAATGCTCCAGAGCCTTGGTCTAGATCCGCTAGATGTTTGTGCTTTCTGACTCTGACTGCCTGAGTTTTGCGCTAATTTGGCTGAATAGACACGTCGTGACCTCTCCGGTCACCCTTCAGTAATTAGCGAATCTGCAACATCCATCACCTATATATGAATTCCATAAACCATTTTTTTCTTGAAGTGTATTCCCTATGAAACACACAGATTTTGTGCATCTTCATCTGCATAGTCAGTACAGTTTGCTTGATGGCGCCATTCGCATCCCGGATCTTATTGACCGGGTTAAGGAGCTGAAGATGCCTGCGGTGGCAATAACTGACCACGGTAACATGTTCGGGGCGATGGAGTTTTATACGCGGGCGCTTAAGGGCGGAGTTAAGCCGGTCATTGGTTGCGAGGTGTATGTTGCCCCATCAAGCCGGTTTGAAAAGAAGAATGCGCGTGGTTCATCTGAAGCTGCGTACCATCTGGTGCTGCTGTGTAAGAACAGGGTCGGATATAGGAATCTATGCCAGCTTGTATCGGCAGCATCGCGTGAGGGATTTTACTATAAGCCCCGCATCGACTGGGAGTTGCTTGCCGCGCACAATGAAGGACTCATCGCCATGACCGCTTGTTTGGGGGGGGAGATCCCCACCCTGATAAATCTTGGTTGCATGGAAGAGGCCAGGGCGCGCACCCAGCAGATGGCGCAGATATTTGACAATAACCGTCTGTTTCTAGAATTGCAGGAAAACAAGATCCCAGAACAAACCATGGCCAATGCTGGACTGATAGAATTAAGTAGCGATCTTGGATTGCCCTTAGTTGCCACCAACGACTGCCATTATCTGACCCAAACGGATGCGTATGCACATGAAGTGCTGTTGTGTATTCAGACGGGTAAGACTATGGACGATGAAAAACGCATGCGTTTTGCCAACGACGGTTTTTACGTCCGCACTGCTGACGAGATGCGCGAACTTTTCAACCATGTTCCTGCAGCGCTGAGTAATACCGTAGAAATCGCCCAACGTTGCAATATTGAATTTGATTTCAACACCTACCATTTCCCCCAATATGAAAAACCAGAGGATAAGAGCCTGAATGACGTGCTTCGTGAGATGGCACATGCAGGTCTCAAAGAGCGCCTTGCGGCGATAAAGGTTAAAAACCCCGCTTTCAGTGCGACCGAGAAAGAGCAGTATCAGCAACGCCTTGAGCGCGAACTGGACACCATCGTTGACATGGGGTTCCCTGGTTATTTTCTCATCGTGGCCGACTTTATTAACTGGGCCAAGGACCATAGTATTCCGGTAGGCCCGGGGCGAGGTAGTGCCGCAGGTAGTTTGGTGGCCTATTCTGTCCGCATAACCGATATCGATCCGATGCCCTACGACCTCCTGTTTGAACGTTTTCTCAACCCAGAGCGTGTCTCTATGCCGGATATCGACGTGGATTTTTGCATCTACGGGCGTGAAGATGTAATTCGGTTTGTGCAGCAAAAGTATGGCGAAGCCAACGTTGCCCAGATCATCACCTTCGGTACCCTAGGGGCTAAAGGGGTTATACGAGATGTGGGGCGTGCGCTCAATATGCCGTATGGCGATGTGGACAAAATCTCCAAGATGGTTCCAACGGTGCTAAATATCACCTTAAGCGAAGCTCTTAAACAGGAACCTCGTCTGCAGGAACTGGCTAAAAAAGATGTGCGCGTCAAAGAGTTAATCAATATAGCCCTTCGCCTCGAAGGGTTGACCCGCCACGCTTCTACCCACGCAGCGGGACTGGTTGTCACTCCAGAACCACTAACGGACTATCTGCCGTTATACACAGATCAAAAATCGGGCAACCAAGCTACCCAGTTTGCGATGAGTTATGTAGAAAAGATAGGTTTGGTCAAATTTGACTTCCTCGGGCTAAAAACCCTGACGGTTATCGACAAGGCGTTGGAGTTGATCCACGCTGCGAGTAATGCAGACTTTGACTTGGATGAGATCAGTCTGGATGATGAAGAGACCTATGCGCTCTTGAGCCATGGTGACACCACCGGGGTGTTTCAACTGGAATCTTCAG
>JAQUDG010000065.1 GCA_028685815.1 Desulfuromonas sp. | reverse complement strand
AATAAGTGCGATTAACTGTTTGAGTATAAACACCGTTCAGTTGCCGCATTCCAGCAGAAAGGTTCCCCTCGGGAGTTTCAATCAAAAGATGATAGTGATTATCCATCAAACAATAGGCATGGCAAACCCAATTGTAGCGCACGATTACTTTTCCAAGAACACGCAGAAACGTATATCGATCATCATCGCCATAAAAAATAGATTCTTGCCGATTCCCACGAGCGGTGATGTGATACAAAGCGCCTTCAAATTCTATGCGTAATGGTCTTGACATGATTAGATGTTACCATAGGAATGTTGCATTACAAGACCTGACCCCTCTGGCTGCGTATTTTTGAACTTAATTGTTTACATTTTAGCTAGTTAGCTTGGTCCGACCCCGTATATTATGATGTCGATTAGCTCTAGCCACATCAGATTCCTTAAAGTTTGTTTTTTAGGCATCAAAATGTACGTTTAGGACTAAAAAAGCGACGTTTAACGACCTAACTTCTTTAATATCAATCAGCTACCTTGGTCCGACCCCTGACCTAGTTTCAGACTGTCGATGAAATTCTGACCACCAAGAATCAATTGGCCAGCCACCTTCTTTAATGGTGAGTCTTCTACCTCTAGGCCATCAAAAACAAAGTCACGATAGCTTTTTTGAGCTTCCGTCCTTCTTTTTGAAAATTGGGATAAAACCCAATCCACAGTCAACCAATCTGGAACGTTTTTTCCTGAAACCGTTGCAGCATAACTGCTCCACAACCACTCTTCGGGTTTGGAACAACTTCCAGCCCTAACCGGATTTAAAGCGAGATAACGACACAGCTCAAGAAGGTAGGATTCTTTTTCAACTACAAACGATTTGAAACACCCCTGAAAAACGTGTCCCACTTTAGAATAAGTGCGATTAACTGTTTGAGTATAAACACCGTTCAGTTGCCGCATTCCAGCAGAAAGGTTCCCCTCGGGAGTTTCAATCAAAAGATGATAGTGATTATCCATCAAACAATAGGCATGGCAAATCCAATTGTAGCGCACGATTACTTTTTTCGAGAACACGCAGAAACGTATATCGATCATCATCGCCATAAAAAATAGATTCTTGACGATTCCCACGAGCGGTGATGTGATACAAAGCGCCTTCAAATTCTATGCGTAATGGTCTTGACATGATTAGATGTTATCTATAGGAATGTTGCATTGCAAGACCTGACCCCTCTGGTGCGTGTGTAATGCTCTAACGCAAAGCTTACCTGCCGCTATGAAGCGCAGCGTAATAGCGGTCAGGTGCAGCGATTTGTTGGGCTATTCGCTCGTTGGTCCCAGGCAGAAGGAACGAGGTCCTCCGGGTATGTGGATAAAATCGCCAGTCCCGGTTCATTCTGCATGTGCGTCGATAATTCGTGCCCCTTTACTGCCTCAAAAACTTCGCAAAGTATCTCCCGGTTAATCTCTCGCAAACTGCGTGGCTGGATAACCGTTAGGTTGCCTGTCTCTGGATAGGCAAATATACGTGGTTTGTAGTTGGCACCGAGAACTGCCAGCCGAAAATCCCGACTACCGGTATCCGTTATGCCAAGCTCTTTTGCCTTCTCATACAAGGCCGTTAAATCATGCCCGAGCCGACGAAGTTCTTTTTTGGTTACGAAATTGTGTACTAAGTAGGCCTTCAGAGCCAACTCTGTACTCATGCCCAATAGATGACTCAGGACGTGAAGAGCATTCGGGTATTTATCGTTAACCGCATCAGCTGATGCCGCGTACATACGAGCACCATCAATAAGCGTTCCTGAAAATTCTGATTCTTCCGAAATGCTCATAATCCTTATGCCCAACGTTTTTGATAACGGGCGGCGTGCTGACTTACGCGCACCACCGAGTTATTCGAATTAAATAGCAGACGTATTTTCCGTCCGGTTTATTTTTTGGTTAGGCATTTTCACAGAACATACCCAAGATCACCTGCAAGTGCAGCGTATTGTGAGTTTTTATAGCCTAAAGGAAGGGTATCTTTTCCTGCGGGCGTGCGCCTGGCTTGCCCAGTGACCTTAAATTCATCTTGAATGGTTTTCGCATCTGCACTCGTTGCAACGCATATTAAAAAGCCACCATTTACTTTTGTTGTTGCCCACTCACCAGACAGATACGCTTTGCACCACTCAGAGAATAACCCGTAAGGTGTTGGAAGTTTTCTGCCATTCTTGTCAAGTTCCAGACCTTTAGGTAGGTTTGCAGAAACAGCTGCTGCAAAGGCAATTCTTTTCGTATTTTGATCTATAAAATTATTCCAACCAAGTTTCGCCATCTATGGCTCCTTAACTTTATTTTGCCTAACAGTGTATTAGACAGAAACTGAAAAATAGATTCTGCCTAACCCCATATTGACGAATTCTGTCTAGCAAGATATGTTTTTGCTATTAAGTATGTATTAACAATTTGATAATACAGCGGAGGCAGTGATGGGGCAAGATAAAAACCCAGAGAGTGTCGAGCGTTTTTGGGATCGGTATATCGCTATGGTTCACCACAATAAAGTGAAGGAACCGTTTGGTCGTTGGTATGTGATTCGGGCCGAAGAGTACATTAAATTTTATGATGGTAAGCGATTGCAGCAACATACCCATCACGATGTTGAAGACTGGCTTCATGTGTTAGGCAGAAGAGATGACCTGAGAGACTGGCAATTTAAGCAGGCTGTCCATGCTATACAGATTTTGTTTTGTCAGCTGAGCCTCTTGCAAAAGTCTTCCGCCAGAGGGGTCAGTTGTTTGCGAAACGGGTTTTGAGTAGTTTTTAAGCAAAACCCCGCTACATAGAGAGAAAAGGGGTCAGGTCTTGCGCTGCAACATTTTAGCTCAAAACAATCCGACTAATTGTTGAATAGTGCCGTCCAACATGGTCACCAATCTCTTTTAACGAATAGCCATAATCTAAGTGAGCGACCTTGATTGTTTGGTTTCTGCTGCTGTTGACTTACCTCGCTACACATACAAACACCATATGACAATCCAAGCCTTGTTACACTATTATATTTTTCATTTCACATGAAAACTACAACCAAAAACAAAACTGACGTAGTTGTTCTTCACAAATACCGATTAAAACAATCAATTTCCATAAACAGTAGGCGTTTTCCATGACATCCTAACTTAAACAACAAAAAAGAAATTCGTGAAAAGGAGCCCAGAGAGTAGAGTAGGGAGCAGATCCCGATAACGCCCCCTATATCTCTCAGCAAACGTAGAAAACTCCAGCCAACTCATGTTTTTCTTTCTGCTTATTTCCGCCGCAGGTGCTTATTAGTCTGTAGACTTAATTCTTACTATTTACATCGCGTAACTCTTCCGCAGTATTGGCACGACATGCAAAAAAACTGCAGCACCCAACCGATTTTGGCAATAACCCAGGAGGACATAAAATGACAAAAGAAGAACTGGCTCAGCACGATGGCAAAGACGGTCGCAAGGCATATGTAGCCGTAAGTGGCAATATCTACGATGTAAGCGACAGCCCTCTGTGGGACGAAACAGGCCATCAGGGACTTCATCAGGCGGGGCGCGACCTAACCGAAGAACTCAAATCGGCCCCCCACGTGCGAACGGTGATGGAACGCTTCCCGATAATCGGCCAACTCGAAGAACCAACACCGAAAAAAAAGAGATGGGGATTGTTCTAACTACAGCATAAAAAACAACAACGAGGCCACTCCACATTCCGTTGTTGTGGAGTGGCTACACTAACCGGACACACACGCTGAGACATAATGCCCAGCAACGGAGGTGTGTCCACGATGTCGTGGCATTTAACATCTATGCATTAAGTTCAAATACAATCCTTAAAGACTGATTAATTTCCTGTACTTTGTCTGTTGACAATCTCCCTCTAATTTTGACCAACCTATGAAGATGATCTATTGGACGTGTCTGCAAACAGTCTACTACCGATCTTTTAGGTACTCACAATGGTACCCTGTTTGTGGGCCTATTGCAGGCATTAATCCACTAAAAGTCAATAAACTGGAGGAGCATCAAGTCTTTCTTTCCGGATACAACACAATCGACAAACCATGCAGCTGGAGCCGCCACCAGGGCCTGGTGCGGATAAACTTGACCCAGGTCAAGGAAACCGCACCACAGGATGTGCCACAGTGCACCTACTCGAAATAGTCAGGCTAAAACCGAATTGCAAAGGGAGTTGCCAAAATGGGTTTACATACAATATCCACCCATGTCTTGAGGAGCAGAAATGTTCTTCACGCAAAAGCTGTTCGCGTGGGCGCATGTACTCCATGTACTGTTGCATCTATGCTCACATGCATGGTATTGGCATTTCTGCTGCTCACTGGGTTGCAACCGGTGTATGCTCAGCCTGCCGCTGGTGGGCAATCAACCATCACGTGCCATTGCTATCAGGACCGGATGTTTGACACCAAGGCACCAGGTGTGGCGGATGATTTTTATCTGACCACAACCCACAATGCTTTTTATGCCCAGGCCGGTGAGGCCAGCAAAAAGATTATTGTGCGCGCTCGGCAGCGTGGCCTGAGCGGGGACGATCTGTGGATTGCGTTTGCCCTGAGTCAGAACTCTGGGCAGAACCAGGGCCAAACTATTAAGCTGGAGCAACTGGTAACCACGCGGCTGCAGAACTCCGACTGGGATTCCACCCTGAAACAGAGCGGAATTGATCCAACGACGTTGGAGCATGAACTCCAACGCGCCCTGCAGGGGAAATCGAGCCGTGCAGTAACTGAAACGGTTGATCAGGCGCTGGTTAAACGTCAGCTGATTACCCCTACGCAGCTTGCGGAATTGCGCGCGCTGAATGCCACAAACAAGGAGGTACTGGCCAGCGTTCTACTCCAGATCTACGGGAAGGGATCTGCGGTAGAATATCTGCGTCAGGTGCGCAGCGGTGCCCACTGGGATGCGCTCATGCACCAGGCCGGAATAGATATCGCGCAGGTGGAACAGCTCTGGGCTTATTCGTTTACTAAAACTAGTGAGGCGTAAAAGAGGAATCGCACTATGAACAACACGCTAACTCTATTGGGCGGCGGTGCCCTACAGCGGCCCAATATCTGGCGGCAGATAGTGCAGTGGGTGTTTCTGCTGTGGATAATGTGGCTGGGCCTGCGCTTCGGCCAGTTTGTGGCCCATTTTGTACCGGGCTCTGATGCCCCATTTGTGCCGCGTCCTACGGGGGTGGATGGATTTCTCCCCATTGGTGGGCTGGCGGGGCTGAAACTGTGGTTTTTTGGGGGTGAATTCGACCCGACCCATCCGGCGGCGCTGGTGTTGCTGCTCACCTTTATTGCCATGAGCCTGTTCGCCAAAAAATCGTTCTGCTCGTGGCTGTGTCCGGTGGGAACCCTTTCGGAGGCGGCGTGGAAGGTGGGGCAGCGCGTGTTCGGGCGTAACTGGCGCATCTGGACCTGGCTGGACTACCCGCTGCGGGGGTTAAAATATCTGCTGCTTGGGTTTTTTGTCAAAATCCTTCTGCTCGATATGCCCGCCTTCGCCATTGCGAGCTTTATGCAAACCCCGTACTGGGCTATCAGCGATGTGAAAATGCTGAGTTTTTTCACCAGCCCCTCGGTGTTGACCCTGTGGATTGTGGGTATAACTTCGGCGCTGTCATTTGTGTATAAAAACTTCTGGTGTCGCTACCTGTGCCCCTACGGTGCGATGCTCGGACTGGTAAGTGTGCTGAGTCCGTTCAAGATCCGGCGTAATGAAGATACCTGCACGAATTGCAAGAAGTGTAGCAAGGCGTGCCCGGCGCTGCTACCGATACACCGGAAGGAGACGGTCATAAGCGTGGAATGTACCGGGTGCCTGACTTGCGTTGATGCTTGCCCGCACGCCAGTCTGCGCATGGGAACGTTGCTGGAGCGCAAGCCGTTACCCCGTTGGGTGTTTCCACTGCTGGTCTTAGGAATCTATATCGGTGGGGTCAGTATCGGGATGCTTAGCGGTCATTGGCACAGCAATCTGGAATATGCCGATTACTTGCGCCTTATTCCCATGTCGGGTCAGTTTTCCCAT
This sequence comes from Desulfuromonas sp., assembly GCA_028685815.1. Classification (GTDB taxonomy): domain Bacteria; phylum Desulfobacterota; class Desulfuromonadia; order Desulfuromonadales; family Desulfuromonadaceae; genus JAIVHC01. Next base: position 9,086 of record JAQUDG010000065.1, on the reverse strand, counting down.
TGATAATTTAATAACGTTGGGGGCACGTTGAAGCGTGCCCCCAACACCCTTCCCTACTCTTCTTTGCTTATCTGCAACTCCAGGGCGTCATTTTTCACATCCACATGCACTACACTCCCATCGGCGATCTCCCCGCCGATGAGGCCACGCCCGATGCGGGTCTCCAATTCGCGCTGCAGAAAACGCTTAACCGGCCGCGCCCCAAAATGGGGATCATAGGCACGCTGGCAGATGAATTCTTTGGCGGCATCGGTTAGCTTGATCTCGATACGCCGATCATCCAGACGCTGTTGTACATGCGCAACCTGCAACTCAATGATTTTATCGAGCTCTTTGCGGGTCAGTGGACTGAACAGAATGGTGTCATCAATGCGGTTGAGAAACTCTGGGCGGAAGTGCTGACGCAGACGCTGCTGCACCTGCTCGCGCGCTTCCTCGCTGATCTGCCCCTCGACGCCTCCATCCTCCAGTAAGAATTCCGACCCCAGATTCGAAGTCATGATAATGACGGTATTCTTGAAGTCTACGGTGCGTCCCTGGCTGTCGGTTACGCGTCCGTCGTCGAGAATCTGAAGCAGGACATTGAACACTTCGGGGTGGGCTTTTTCCACTTCATCCAGCAGCACTACAGAATAGGGTTTGCGCCGCACCGCTTCGGTGAGCTGCCCCCCTTCTTCATAGCCAACATAGCCCGGCGGCGCTCCAATCAGGCGGCTGACGCTGAATTTCTCCATATATTCCGACATATCGATGCGCACCATCTGATGCTCGCTGTCGAACAGGGTCTCGGCCAAGGCGCGCGCGAGTTCGGTTTTTCCCACCCCGGTGGGACCGAGGAACAAAAACGAGCCCATGGGGCGATTCGGGTCTTTAATCCCTGCGCGCGCACGGATAACTGCATCGGTTACCGCCTGCACCGCCTCATCTTGGCCAATGACCCGTTCATGCAGATGTTTATCTAAGTTGAGCAGTTTTTCGCGCTCCCCTTCGAGCAGCCGAGTCAGAGGGATTCCGGTCCAGCGTGCGACAATCCCGGCTATTTCGTCGGCACCGACCCGCTCTTGAAGTAGCGGCTGCCCTTCTCCACGGTTTGCCGCTTTTTCTTCTAGCTCTTTAAGCTGTTTTTCCAACTCGGGCAGATGGCCGTGACGCAGCTCCGCTGCCCGATTCAAGTCGTAGTCGCGCTCGGCAACCTCCAGCTCATGATTGGTTAACTCAATCTCCTTGCGTACCGCCTGCACCTTCTGCTGCGCTTCCTTTTCTGTACCCCACTGCGCCTTGAAGGTCGTGACGATATGACGCTGCTCCGCCAGTTCTTCCTGAATATCCTCCAGACGCTCCTTGCTCGCGGCGTCTTTTTCTTTCTTCAGCGCCGCCTCTTCAATCTCCAACTGCATCACCCGCCGGGAAGCGGTGTCCATCGCTTCTGGCATGGAATCCATCTCGGTGCGGATCATGGCGCAGGCTTCGTCCACGAGGTCGATGGCTTTATCCGGCAGGAAACGATCTGAGATATAGCGGTCACTTAGGGTTGCCGCCGCCACTAGGGCCTGATCCTGAATCTGGACGCCGTGGTGTACCTCGAAGCGTTCTTTGAGTCCACGCAGGATGCTGATACTCTCCTCCACACTGGGAGGATCCACCATGACAGGCTGAAAACGGCGCTCAAGCGCGGCATCTTTTTCGATATGCAGGCGATATTCATTCAGGGTTGTGGCCCCGATGCAGTGGAGTTCCCCGCGTGCAAGCATGGGCTTGAGCATATTACCGGCGTCCATGGCGCCTTCGGTCTTACCCGCTCCAACGATGTTGTGCAGCTCATCGATGAACAGCAGAATGCGCCCGTCGCTACTGCTTACTTCATGCAACACCGCCTTGAGGCGCTCTTCGAACTCACCGCGATATTTGGCCCCGGCTACAAGGGAGCCTATATCCAGGGAAAAGATGGTCCTATCCTTGAGTCCATCGGGGACGTCGCCGCGCACAATACGCTGCGCCAGCCCTTCCACAATGGCGGTCTTCCCCACCCCGGGCTCTCCGATCAACACCGGATTATTTTTGGTCTTGCGCGACAGAATCCTGATCACGCGCCGAATTTCTTCATCGCGCCCGATAACCGGATCGAGCTTTCCCTCCTTGGCCGCGTCGACCAAATCAATGCCGTATTTTTTCAGCACCTCATAGGTTCCTTCGGGGCTGTCCGTGTCAACGCGTTGATTCCCACGCACCTGTTGCAGCGCCTGGAGGACGCCGGAGTATTTCACCCCAGCTTTAGCGAACAACCCGCCCACCGGCGTATCTGCAGGCTCCGAAACCAGAGAGAGCAGCAGGTGTTCTACGCTTATATATTCATCCTTGAGCTTTTGGGCTTCTTTTCCCGCGCGGTCCAGAACCCGCTGCAGGCGCACCGATGCGTAGATCTGACTGTCCTCCGCCGCGCGCCCTTCCATGCGTGGACGGCGACTGAGCATCTCATCAACCGCGCGCCGCATCGAGGGGAAATCTACCTCCATCTTCTGCAGCAAACGCGGCACCAGCCCCTGCTCATCCTGCAATAGCGCGGCGAGCAGATGCTCGGTATCTATATCTGCATGCTGATTCTCACGCGCGAGCTTCTGCGCCTGCTGAATGGCTGCCTGGGTGTTGCGGGTCATTTTTTCACTGGGCATGTTTATCCTCCTTCACGATATGGGACAAGTGACTTTTTAATCTTGTCTGTTGGTGCAACTACTATAATGCCACCTATTTACCGCAGCGCAATCGGCCCAGGGTTTAGACCTTGGTGGCCCCGTCGCTTATATAATAAGCACACGCGGCGAAGTTTATTCAAGGGCCACATAGGATAACTACTGGATTACCGTAGAATTGCATATACGTTACAATTTCGGTTTTAATTGTTCTTGCAGCTTTAATGCGGTATCGGCTAGGATATGTGCGGCAATTCTTGCTTAAGCACTGCCCCTGCTGCACAAACCAATCTACTTAGGAGAAGAAAAGTGATGCCTAACGCTGCCCTGATCCCCACGCCAGATGCTATCCCAGTTGCGTGGGGCTGGTTTTATGTTCTGCTGATGCTGACGTTTTTACTGCACCTGCTGGTGATGAACGCCATGCTCGGCGGCGGCATCATTGCCCTTCTGAGCTCGTTGCGCCGCAGTGAACAGAACACCCTACTGAGCAAAGAGTTCAGTTACAAGTGGCCCTACACCATCGCCATCGCTGTCAACCTGGGGGTTGCGCCGCTACTGTTTATCCAGGTGCTGTACGGGCAATTCATCTACTCTAGTTCGATATTAATGGCAGCCTGGTGGCTCTCTATCATCGTGATGCTGATTCTGGCCTACTACGGCGCATACATCTACACCTTCAAATTTGACACCCTCGGGAGCCTGCGGAGTTGTATGGCTGGGTTTTCCGTCGCCCTGCTCCTCTGTATTGCTTTTTTGTTCAGCAACAATATGACCCTGATGCTGCGGCCAGAAAGCTGGTCGGTCTACTTTACTAATGCCAGTGGCAGCTTTCTTAATACGGCTGACCCTACCCTTATCCCGCGCTATCTCCACTTTGTAATCGGTGCGGTGGCAGTGGCAGGGCTGTATCTAGCCCTTATCGGCCATTTCAACTTTGTGAAGAGCAAGGCAAACCCGCAGATGCTGATAGAACAGGGTATGCGCTATTTCACCATAGCTACCGCTATTTCGGTGGTGCTGGGGCTCTGGTTTCTTATCGCTCTGCCCAAAAACATAATGATGCTGCTCATGGGGGGGAGCGCCTTCGGCACTGTACTCCTGGTGCTGGGACTGGTGCTGACGTTTGTGGCCCTCTACCTTGGGCACAAACGCCGGGTCATCAAAAGCAGTGTCGTAACCCTACTCCTGCTCGTTGTTATGGTTCTAATGCGTGACTTAGTGCGCACCGGCTCTTTAGCGCCCTATTTTTCTTTATCCGACTTACAGGTTATCCCAGAATATTCCCCGCTGATATTTTTTCTGGTGATATTTGCCGCCGGCCTGGCTTTGGTGGCGTACATGCTGAGACTCGCCCTTGAGTGCCGCAAGGAGGTGAAGTAATGAATTATCCTGTTTGGGACCTCACCACCTTCGGAGGTGGCTTCTTTATCGCCCTCATCGCCGTGGTGCACGTACTGGTCGCGCACTTTGCCGTAGGCGGCGGGTTGTTCCTCGTCTCGTTAGAAAGTAAAGCTTACCGCGATGAAGACCCAGCACTGCTGGAGTACGTCAAGAAACACAGTAAGTTCTTTCTCCTGCTCACTATGGTGTTCGGCGGCATGACCGGGGTCGGCATCTGGTGGACCATCTCGCTGCTTAATCCCGCAGCGACGTCGTCGTTGATCCACATTTTTGTGTTTGGCTGGGCTGCGGAGTGGGTATTTTTCCTGACGGAAATTGTCGCCCTGTTCATCTACTATTATACCTTCGGGCGTATGGATAGAAAGAAGCACCTCATCATCGGCTGGCTCTATTTTTTCAGCGCGTGGATGTCTCTGTTCATAATCAATGGCATCATCGACTTCATGCTCAGCCCTGGGGCATGGCTGGAGAACCGTGATTTCTGGTCTGGGTTCTTCAACCCGACCTTCTGGCCTGCGCTGACCTTCAGAACCGGATTATCCCTGGTGCTGTGCGGAGTGTTTGGCTTTGTCACCGCAGCCTTTGTTAAGGAAGAGCAGTTACGCACCAGGCTCATGCGCACCTGCGCTAAATGGGTAGCGATCCCTTTCGTTTTAATGCTGCTGGGGGGCGGTTGGTACATTTACTCTCTGCCAGGCACGGTGAGCCATCTTATTTTTGAACACTCCCCCGAGATGACCTTTTATCTGCGCACCCTAGCATGGGCAACCCCTGTATTCTTTGTCGCCTCCATGTTTATGGCGCTGAAACTGCCTAACAGTCTGCAAAAAGTGCTCTGCTTTGGCGTGGTAGGGATCGCACTAATCTATTTTGGTGCGTTCGAGTTTGTGCGTGAAGGGGGACGTCGCCCGTACATCATCTATGAGTACATGTATTCTAATCAGGTGTTCGTAGATGACGTTCCAGGGATTCAACAGGCAGGTTTTCTCCCCGCAGCCAAGTGGACACAGCACCATGAAATAACCAAAGACAACGTACATGCAGCCGGCAAGGACCTGTTCAAGTTTCAGTGCACCGCCTGCCACTCAGTTGGCGGCCCTCTGAACGACATGCAACCGCTGGTAGAAAAATACTCCAACATCTTTGGCATGGATTCAAAGCTCGATGGTCTGGGGAAACTCAACACCTATATGCCTCCGTTTATGGGCACGCGTGCAGAACGTTGGGCGCTAGCGAGCTATATTGTCAAAGAGTTCAACGACAGCAGCGCAGAAACCGGCAACCTGTCAGTGGCAGACCAGGACCTTCCCATACAAATTCCGCCCTTTGATAAGGACAAGGATGAGTATGTTTTGCTGGCGTGGAGCACCCTAGGGATGAAGGGAATCTCTGATAGCTCGGAGCGGTGGATGATGTTGCCACCGGGCACAAGCATCTACGCCCAGTTGATTAAGCGCGGTGACTCCCCGCAGATAGTCACGCGCGCAGTAGAATTGCGCTACGAAATAGATCCAGAGTTCCGCACCCCGCAGGACAAAGTAGCCTTCTGGAAACAGGCTGAGAAATTATTCGGCAAGCAACTGGAGCCCGGAATCGGTCTTGCAGGGATGGGAATGGCCGGCACTATGCGCCTCGATGCAGAACACAATGCGTTTGTCGCTGCCAAAATCCCGGTAGTGCCGTATCCCGCTAGCGGCGGCTTCAATCCCTATCCGCTGATGACCATAACCGCGCATGCTATAGATAGTGGTAAAGAGTTGGCGCGCACCCTGGTGGTGGCTCCTGCCACTACAGAGATGGGGTGTAAAAACTGCCACGGCGGTGATTGGGGCGTAGCCGACGTAGCGGGCTTTACCGTGGCTACCGGTGAGGATATTCTGGCCGCGCATGATAAAAACAGCGCCACTAATTTGCTGGAGCAAGCACGCAGCGGTCAACCGGTATTATGCCAGAGCTGCCATGCCGACCCCGCGTTGGGGGCCGCTGGCAAGGAAGGTATTCTCAACTTCTCCGCCTCTATTCACGGCTGGCACGCCAACTTCCTCACCGAGCGTGATACCGCCGTGGCCTGCGCCGCCTGCCACGCAACCAGTACCGATGGGGCGACTCAATGTTTCCGCAGCCATCACGCTCAGTTCATGGATTGCAGCAACTGTCACGGCACCCTGGAGGATCACGCCCTAACCCTGCTGCTCCACGAGCAGCAGCAGGGCAAACCGCGCGCGGAGCGCCTGATGGAACATCTGCACAGCAGGAACGTTGAAGAGATTGCCCAGATTAAGTCACGCGCCCCATGGGGTCAGCAACCGGACTGCCTCACTTGCCATACAGACTTTGGTATGGGGATGAGTATGGATGCGTTCAATCGCTGGACAGCAGATGAAAAGGCTCTATACCGCAAGCGTCACGATCAGATGGGTGCGGTGATGTGTGCTGCGTGTCATAGCAGCCAACACGCGCTCTACCAGGCGAGCTTCAACCGCCTCGGGGCGCAGCGCGACAGCATTCAACCGCTGCAGTATCAGGGCAATAACCGCCCAATAGGTAACGATTGCACCGTATGTCATACGGTACAGCCGGAGTTTGAAGGGCATCACCCGAACTCGCTGCGCAATTGAGTTTGACTTCCGCCGAGATGTATTGTTTGTGGTATGTTGCCCATTGAGGAGCTAATATAGTACAAGAAATGCTCTTTGCTTTGTTGATATGTAACGCATAAACAGATGTACTTTAAGTAGTCGTAAGAGCAAAAGAGAAAAACTTAAGCAAACGTTGTAACAGTACGTATGTGAAAGGGTGTCGCCATGAAACCACGCAACTTAATTTTACGGTGCTACGCTGAAAAAAAAGAAGCGCACTGGCAGGCTTTTTGTCTGGATTTAAACCTAGCCGCCCAAGGTGATGGGCTAGAAGATGTCAAGGCCCGCCTTGACGAAATGATAAATTCATATGTGTACGATGCCACAGCTGGTGATGATCAAGAGTATGCTGGCCAGCTTCTTCCACGCCGCGCTCCACTCGGTTTTTGGCTGAAATATTACTGGTATAAGCTGGGCTATTGCGCGAAGAGTGGCTTCAATAAGCCCTTTAGTATTAACTTGCCAATGGTTCCAAAATCAGTCCATTGAGCTCAAGAAACCCGCCCTTAGAGTACCGAGAAGTTGCCAAGGGGCTCAGAAAACTTGGTTTTGCGCTGCAGCTCAAAGGTTCGACCGGGCACGAGCACTGGAAGAAAGAAGAACGTGGGCGTTTGTATAAAGTTACGGTCTCTAAGCACAATGCCCCCTTCGGCCCTGACATTATTAAATCAATGGCAGCGCAGGCCGGAGTAAAGAAGAGAGTTTTTTATAAGGCCTGCGGTAAAGGTTGATACGTTCAAAGGTCCACCGAGGACGCGCAATATTCGGTGGACCTTTTTATTTTTATTCTGCCAGTATGGTGTTAGTATTTTTGTTACAGGAACACGGACAACTTGCAGTCGGCCTTGCGCTCGCAAACCTCCTGCCTCCACTAAGTCCCACGCGCTGTCCACTTTGTCAAAACTGGCTTCCGACGGGCGACAGAACGCCAAAGTAGAAATCCTCTCAACTCCGTAGCTAACGGTGTGCAGCATCCGCCGACCTAAAGGGCGGGGACGGGCATCATCCTCACCCTCACCCTCCCCTTCAAAAAGGGAGGGAATTGGTGCAGGCGCGACCGTCGCGACAACCTTTATGGTTGTCGCATCAACGTACCCAATTCCGCCGTCTAAACATTATTTGAAATGTGAATCTGGCAGCACCAAGCTGAATATCTGCCACCCTGGGGCGGGCTCAAAGCGGTTATCAATACTAAACAGGCGCAGGTTTTTGCGTACGTCCATGGCGAACAAGGCTACGGCCGCATTCCCATTCAGCTCGCGCCACTCCTTGAAGGTAAAACTTTCAGACAGTTTGGTTGAGTGGATCTCGGCTCCGTGGTCTAGCATGGCGTCCAGAGAGGCATAGGTCACATTCTCACCGAACAAAATGGTGCCGCGCCGATGCTTCACCGCCTTCTTCCCTGTATCTTCTTTGGGTTTACTGTTCTGCACCCGAAAGATGTTTTCTACCCCCAGGTCAATCCGATAGTACATAGCCGCGCCCATATTGAGCTCTTCCTGCGGCGATAGTGCCAGCATTCGGCCCAACCCCACCATATCCAGATGCCGGTCCGCATGTTCCGAAATTGGGTTACCAAAATAGGTCGGCATCCCCTCCATGCGCGCTTTGGACGTATACTCCCAGTTTGAATCCGCCAGGCGTACTCTAAACCCGCTTTTCTGTAGCGCCAGACCAATAGCACGCGCCAGTGGATTAGCCCCGACAATGAGATAACCGCGCGGTTCAGGCTCAGCGACTCCAAGCCACATGGCAAGAGGGCGCGCCGTGGCGCTCTGAAACAGCACAGTGCCGATAATAACCATAAATATCAGGGGGACAATTTTCTCCGCATCGACAAAACCGGCCTGCTCCAGCTGCATAGCAAACAGGGCAGAAACGGCTGCCGCCACAATGCCGCGTGGGGCGATCCATGCAAGCAAATGGCGTTCCGGCCAAGTGAGGTTGGAGCCAGCCGAAGATAACAGCACATTAAAGGGACGCGCTACGAATTGAATTCCCAGTAGAACAAGCAAGGCGGGCCAACCCAACGCGGTAAAGTCGGCAAAATCTAGGCGCGAAGCCAAAATGATAAACAGCAACGAGATCAGTAGCAGGCTCAGACTCTCTTTGAAGTCAAGAATCTCTTCCATATCCACGTTGGGCATATTAGCCAGCCAGATCCCCATAACGGTGACCGTAACCAGACCCGATTCAGGCTGAATAAGGTTGGAAAGCGCGAAGGAACCGAACACCAACCCCAGGGCGGTTACATTATGCAGGTATTCGGGCAGCAGATGATGGCGCAACAGCTGTCCGAAGCCATATCCGCCTAGGATGCCGATAACAAAACCCACGAGGACGATAAGCCCAAAGA
>JAQUDG010000064.1 GCA_028685815.1 Desulfuromonas sp. | reverse complement strand
TTGAAAATATGCTGGCCGATTTAAAGGAACGTTCCCGTGCAATGAAGGAACTGATAGACTCCCTTGAGCAGCAACAAAGCCGTACCTTTGTACCGACTGGAGACTCTTTTGCCTCACTCAAAGGCACTCTAAACTGGCCTTCTTCCGGTGCATTACGCAGTGGATTTGGGGTCCACAAACATAAGCAGTTCGGCAGTCAGGTTAAAACCAACGGGTTGGAAATTGTTGCCATGCCGGGTACGCCAATCAAGGCTATATGGCAAGGAAAAGTGCTGTTCTCCGCACCCTTTAAGGGGTATGGCAACATGCTCATTCTCGACCATGGGGACAAATACTACAGCCTGTATGCCTACGCAGCAGAGCTCAAGTATAAAACTGGCGATATAGTCAAAACACAAGAAACTATCGCCACCGCTGGGTTCGAAGGAGCAGATAACTACTACTTTGAAATCCGCCACCATGGTGCGCCCCTAAATCCCACCCAATGGCTTGCCCCGCGTCCGTACTAAAGCACCTTACCTCCTTCAGTACAGACTGAGCTTTGTCAATCCACTTATAAACTACATGTTGTAGATCCTGTTACGACAGAACGCATATCCAATCCGAAGAGACATTTATTTATGGGTTCTAAAAAAACCAAGAAGCCACAACGCTCATCGAGCAAGCGTCTTTCCCTTACAACACTGCTGGCCGTTACCATAATGCTTGGGGCCATAATCGCCGGACTGCTCCTCTTGAGTTACCAGCCACAACCTGACCAATACGCAGACACGCCACTCAAGAGTAGGCCCGCGGAGGGGGGAGATAAAACCACCCAACCTGCCCCATCTTTCAGCGGACAAAAGCAGACCGTAGATACTGCTATCACGCTACCGCCGCGGAGCCTGCTTAAAACAGAACAAAAGGGATTTCTCCCACCCCGAATTGCCATAATTATGGATGACCTCGGAGCCAATACGGATAAAGCCTCTCAGGTGGCCACCTTGAACATACCAGTGGCCATGTCGATTATCCCAACGTTGGAATACGCGCAGGAAACCATGCATGTGGCCGCAAAACATGCGCGAGAGATAATGATTCACATCCCTATGGAGCCGCTAAATTACCCCCAATACAATCCGGGCGAGATGGCGCTTATGTCAAACATGAGCGATGCTGAGATTAAAAACACAGTTGCATATTTTTTACGTATGCTTCCCTACGCTACTGGCTGTAACAACCATATGGGTTCTGCATTCACCCAGCGCCCCCACCAAATGGCTGTGGCATTAGAACTTATCGCCGAGCGGGGGTTGTTCTTTATAGACAGCCTAACCAGCTCCGCTTCTGTCGGAGCTCAAGAAGCTGCAAAAATGCACATACCCACCGCTACAAGGGATGTTTTTCTGGATAACGACAGAAATGTCGCCAAAATCACGGTGCAATTATCCCAGTTATTGCGGATTGCACAAAAAAACGGCAGCGCCATAGGTATTTGCCACCCCTACCCCGAGACTATTACCGCCTTGAGCAGTTTCTCGGCACTGGCAGAGCAACACGGAGTCGCCGTGGTAAAGGTAGGAGAACTGTTACTCTAAGCGGTGCGAAACACAGGCATCCTCTCGCGTGAGCCAGGCTATTCTGTGATAAATTTCCGCCCGTTTTATCCATATTAGCTGAGAGGCCATATGAACCACCCGTCCACCCCGCACACTCATTCTGTTCCTATCCTGAGCGTTACCCGCTTTACCCAACTTGCCCAGGAGCTTATTGAGGACAACCTCGCCGAACTCCTGCTTCGTGGCGAGATATCTAATCTAGCCAAACCGGCTTCTGGGCACTGGTATTTCAGCCTTAAAGACGAGCATAGCCAGATCCGCGCAGTAATGTTTCGCACCGCCAATCGCAGGGTCGCTTTTACCCCTGCAAACGGGCAGCAAATACTGTGTCGTGCTAAGGCTTCGGTGTACACCCCTAGAGGTGATCTACAGTTGATTGTAGAAGGGATCGAACCAGAAGGGGTCGGCAGCCTACAGGTCGCGTTTGAGCAGCTTAAAAACAGGTTGGAACAGGAAGGGTTGTTTGCTCCGGAGCACAAAACATTGCTGCCACCCTATCCTCAATGCATCGGCATAGTAACTTCTGCCACCGGCGCTGCGGTACACGATATCCTCAACATTCTGGAGCGCAGAGCCAGCGGCTTACGCATCGTGCTGCGCCCAACCGTGGTTCAAGGTGTTGAGGCAAATGCCAGCATTGTAGCCGCCATTGAAGAGTTTAACACTTCACGTTGTGTAGATGTTCTCATCGTTGGGCGCGGGGGCGGTTCCCTTGAGGACCTGCAGGCTTTTAACAGTGAAGAAGTCGCCAGAGCAATTTTCACTTCACAGATTCCAGTCATAAGCGCTACAGGGCACGAAACAGATTATACCATTGCTGATTTTGTTGCAGATTTGCGTGCCCCCACCCCGAGTGCGGCGGCTGAGCTTGTAGTTAAAAACCGCAATGAAGTAGAGCAACATGTTGACCAACTGCGCCTGCGTCTAGACAGCGCGATGAAAAACAGACTTGAACGCAGACGCTCCGCACTTGATACCCTCATGCACAGGCTGCGCTCGCCAGAGCAGCAACTCCAGTTACGCAAACAGGAGTTGAAGAGTTTGCGACAACGTCTCGATGCTGGCGTAAATCAAAGACTTGAGAACTGTCGTTACCAACTCAGTATCCGCTCTCGGGAACTAGACGCCCTGTCGCCACTGCAAACCCTAAAACGCGGTTTCGCTGTGATTGAGAAACAGCACGACTCCACTCTTGTCACGCTGGCGGCTGAATTAGAACCCAACGAGCGCATCAAAATTCGCTTCAGCGACGCTGCCGTATGGGCTCGTGTCGAATAAAAGGGTTGCGGCGGCACTGCCGCTTGACTATCTTAATTTATACCTGACATAATGTTTGATCGTGGTGCGGAACCCTAGGTTCAAGGAATCACGAAGGAGGCACATGAGAAGGGCTCATGAATTAATTTCTCCATGGGGTTCGTCAGGTGTTTCCCAGCGCTCGAAGCGAGCGCTTTTTAGTTACTGAACTATATTAAAACCAGAGGTGAACTACCAAATGGCCAAAGTGCTTAAATTTGAAGACGCCCTTAGCGAACTTGAAGCCTGCGTGCGCAAGATTGAGAATGATGAACTCAATCTTGAAGAGGCGTTTAAAGTGTATGAAAGTGGGGTTAAAAATGCCGCACGTTGCCAGAAAGCCCTTGAGCAGATTGAAAATAAAATCGAGCTACTTCAGAGAGATCCCGATGGCAATTTGCACACAACTACTACTGCTCAAGAGCAACTTAGGGATAAATAAATGGACCTTCAAAAGTATCTACTCAAGCAACAACAATACATAGAGTCAGCCCTGCAGGAGGTACTCCCCCAAATCGAGGGACCGACAGCCCAACTCCTCAAAGCGATGCGCTACTCTGTCTTTGCAGGCGGCAAACGGTTGCGTCCGATTCTTATGCTCGCCGCGTGTGAAGCGGTAGGTGGGGAAAGCCAGCAGGCGTTAAAATCCGCCTGTGCTCTGGAGATGATTCATACCTACTCACTTATTCACGATGATCTGCCAGCCATGGACGACGATAATTTCAGGCGCGGTGTCCCCACTAACCACAAGGTGTTTGGTGATGCTATCGCAATTCTGGCTGGCGATGGCCTGTTGACCGAAGCTTTTTGCCTTCTCTCCCAGCCAGACCAAGCTTTTGGCGCCCAAACCCAACTGCAGATAATCAATATTGCAGCCACAGCATCCGGCTGGAATGGTATGGTGGGTGGGCAGGTGGCAGATATGGTCGCTGAAGGGCAGGATAATTCCATCGCTACCGTGGACTTTATTCACAAACATAAAACTGGGGCTCTTATCCTCGCCTCGTTGCAGATCGGGGCTTTATGTGGCGGCTCAAACCCTGAGCAGCTAAAACATATCAGTGACTTCGGACACAGCGCAGGTCTTGCGTTTCAAATTGCAGATGACCTGCTAGATATTGAATCTAGCCAAGAGCAACTCGGCAAAGATATCGGCAGAGATCAACAGCGCGGCAAGGCCACCTACCCAGCCGTTGCGGGGGTTGACGAATCCCACCGCCGTGCTGAGCAGCTCCATGCACAAGCCATAACACAACTAGATTCATTCGGGGATGCTGCAGAACCCCTACGCCAGATTTCGGCGTACATTATCAACCGCAAGCAATAAGGCTCAATACTGACTTCTTAAGTATACAATATGCCATGACAAACTTTTTAGCCTCTATCGATTCACCCGACGCACTCAAGCAACTCTCCATCCCGGAATTAGAGCAGTTGGCCGCTGAACTGCGCCGTGAAATTATAGACACTGTTTCGCGTACCGGCGGACACCTAGCAAGCTCTCTGGGGACGGTGGAACTCACCCTCGCCCTGCACTATGTACTCAGCTCGCCGGTGGATAAAATCATCTGGGACGTAGGGCATCAAGCTTATGCACATAAATTACTTACCGGTCGGCGGGAGAAGTTTTCTGGACTACGCCAGTTACACGGCATAAGCGGATTCCCAAAACGTAGTGAGAGTCCACACGATTGCTTTGATGTCGGCCATTCAAGCACCTCAATCTCGGCCGCCACCGGTATGGCAATCGCTCGGGATGTACAACACAAGAGCCATAAAATTGCGGCAGTTATCGGCGACGGTTCTCTAACCGCGGGGCTGGCCTTTGAGGCTCTGAACCATGCGGGGCATCTGGACAAAGACATGATTATTATCCTCAATGATAATGAGATGTCGATATCCAACAATGTCGGCGCACTATCGTCGTTTTTAAGTCGCAAAATGACTTCGCGCCTGTTTGTACGCTTCAAACGAGAAACTGAAAACTTTCTGAACAGCGTCCCCCATTTCGGCAAAGATTTAATTCAACTGGCGAAGCGCACCGAAGATTCCTTCAAGGCGTTTGTAACTCCTGGCATGCTGTTTGAAGCCTTCGGAATCGACTATGTCGGTCCCATTGACGGGCATCAACTGGAAGAAATTATTGAGGCACTACAACACATCAAGGATCTGCAGGGGCCAGTTCTGGTTCATGTGGTTACCCACAAAGGACATGGATTTACTCCCGCTGAGGAAAACCCAGCCGTATATCATGGAGTTGGACCATTTGACAAAGACACCGGCGTCATTAAAAGAAGTAGCAGCCCAGGCGCTCCAAGTTACACCGATGTTTTCGGCGCTTATCTGTGTGAACTGGCCCAACAAGACAAACGTCTGGTGGCCTTAACCGCGGCCATGACTTCTGGCACCGGGCTGAACAAGTTCTCCCAGCAATATCCTGAGCGTTTTTTTGATGTTGGCATTGCGGAGCAGCATGCGGTTACCAGTGCTGCAGGCATGGCTGCAGAAGGGTTGCGCCCGGTAGTAGCTATTTACTCAACGTTCATGCAGCGAGCCTATGATAATGTCTTGCACGATGTGTGTATGCAGAACCTGCCGGTAACCTTCGCCCTAGATCGCGGCGGATTGGTTGGAGCGGACGGCCCTACCCACCACGGAGTGTTTGACTTCAGCTACATGCGCCATATCCCCAATCTGACCATGGTCGCCCCTCGAGATGAGATCGAACTACGCCGGGCTATGCTCAGCGCCACCTCCAGCAGCGGCCCCTATGCCTACAGGTACCCACGCGGTTCAGGCCGAGGGCTCAGCGCTTGCGACACTATCACCCCTTTTAGTTTAGGCAGCGCTGAAGTGCTGCGCTCAGGGACAGATGCAACCATTTTCGCCTTGGGGCCCTGCGTGTATACAGCACTTGAAGCTGCGAAGGAACTAGGCGCAGATGGCTACAACGTCGGAGTGGTAGATGCCCGCTTCTTAAAACCGCTAGACGTGAAAACTATTACAGACTGCGCTTTGAGTAGCAACGCCATCATCACGTTAGAAGAAAACGTCCTCGCCGGAGGTTTCGGTAGTTCAGTCATGGAGTTGCTGGAACAGCATGATATTGTGATGCCAATAAAGCGTATTGGTTTGCCTGATATATTTTTAGAGCAGGGTTCTCAAGATGAGCTGCGCTACATGTACGGCCTAGACCTTGAGGGAGTTGTATTGGCTGTACGTAAATTCCTCCGCAGCGTCTGCCCCGGCAGTATCAATCCTGGAAGAAACAAGGCCGGAAATGCAACTTAAGCGACAAACAACAACAGCCGGGAATTACCTTCCCGGCTGTTGTTGTTTTAATTCGTCCCTCTACTTCCAGACTCAATACCCTTCAGCTGCAAGAAACTCCTGAGCCAGGGCTACTTCTTTTTTGCTCCCGATAAACACCGGGGAACACGCATCTATCTCCTGCGGTAAAATGTCCAAAATTCGCATTTTTCCGTCGGAGGCAGCCCCACCCGCTTGCTCCACCAAATAAGCCATAGGATTCAACTCATACAGCATGCGTAACTTTCCTTGCGGTCTGTTTTTCAGGTGCGGATACATAAATATCCCTCTACCCTTGATCAGAATCTGGTTGATGTCCGGGACAAACCCCCCACTGTAACGCAATTTACACCCCTGCTCCTCTAGGGTACGCACAAAACGCTCGGTCCCTTCGGAATACTGGTTACGTTGCCCTCCTGGAGAGTAGATATCCGAATTGCCGTCTATGGTTACATTCTCCTGCACCAAGGTGTATTCCATGAGTTGGTTCATGGCAAATTCATGTACTCCATTACCGGTGGAATACATCAGTGTGGTTCTCGGCCCGTATAGAATATACATAGCTGCGACCTGATCACGCCCTCTGCCCAGCAGGGCATTACCTTTACAGATCGAAATAATGGTGCCTATGGCCAGATTAACATCAACCAGAGAAGAACCGTCGAGGGGGTCATAGGCGACAGAGTAGCAATCCGAATGCCCCGGGTTAAATTCAATAATCTGTTCTTGCTCTTCCGAAATAACACTGGCGACAACGCCGGAGTGCTTCATCCGTTTTTCCAGAATTCGATCTGCTAAAACATCCAGAGCTAATTGTTTTTCTCCGTAAAGATTTGAAGTACCCGCAACCCCCAGGTCACCAGTACGAATGGAGTTGATAATATATTTGGAAGCCTCGGAAATTTCGCATATTAGACGTGTAAGGTTGCGCTCAACACCAGTTTCGCGTAGGTGACGGCGCAGATCTATCTGAAATTTGGTTGAACCACGTTCATCTGCCATTTACTGCTCCTGTAAGAAAGTTTAAATAAAGGCTGAGCCAAACCTACCTCAATTGTGCTTTATTCAACAAGTTTTTGTCCATATTTCTAGTGCAAAACAGCGTCGCTGCCACTACGGCAAGAGGGATGGTGAGAAATTGAATAAGGGGAAGCATGAGGGTAAGCATAACTGCCAGCCCGAAACCGAGAGCCTGTGAGCGATGATTTTTTATAAATATGCGCTGCTGCCTAAAGCGGATGCGTTTACGTGAAAACACAAAACCGGTGTATTCTACAACCAAAAAGTAGAGGGTAAGTAAAACAGAGCAGACTCCGAACACAGGTGCCCCCAATACCGGAATAAAATTGACGGCCAGCAACAGTGCCATTGCTGCTACAAACATACTTAACTTCCTAATTTCATCCCCGATGGTACGCCACACATCAGAAAACATCGCCACAATAGAGAAGGCTTCGGTGTTTGAGGTGCCATTAAGCATATGTTCTGTTTTTTCGGATAAAACATCGTTAAAAGGAGCCGCAATTAAATTTCCTACAGCGGTAAAGGTGAAAAACACCACCACCAGCATAATCAAAAACACAACTCCTCTGACCACCCAAGCTAATATCTGCCACCACCAACTGTCTCCAGAAGCTATGTAGCTGCCTATGAGATGTGAGAAATAATCATTGGCAAAAAACACCGTGGCACTAAAGACCACAACGTTAATAAAAAAGGGGATCACTGCATAACGAAACAGTGATGGATTACGATATAAAAAGATCCATGCCTGCCAGATGGAGAGTAAGCCGATAATAAAACTATGCATCGTTTCGCGCTTTCTGTAGCATCAGTCTTTATGTGATATTTGATATATGAAACAAGCAGATAACTTGAGCAACAGACACTTAAATACCCAGACATAATAGTTCAGATTAGCATAACAAATAACCAAAACCAAGAAGCGTATCTAGCTAAAACAAAAGCGTGTCTCTCTGCGCCTGCATCTATTTTCTTCCTTGCAACCTGCAGCTAATTTTTCTATACTTAACTCAAATGTAAAGCTCTCTGCCCGGCGCGTGTGTTCTGTATGCCCACGCGGAATAAGTTGTGAACGGGGTTTTTTCCAGTGGCGCTGTGTGCCTGCCCTTCTTGTAAAGGGACGCCTGATGTGCTAACAAAAAACCCCACCTAGTAGTCTCTCGTAGTGAGGCTAAAGAGGCACGGCCGGTGTGGAGAGCCCTCTTATTAACAAAAAAAGCATCTGGAACAGTCCCGATGCTTTTTTTGTTTTTTATCGATTCCATCTATCGTGTGCAGTACTTATTCTGCACACGCTTATTAGCACATTATAGCAGTAAAGGTATGCCGATCTGATGAGACACGAAACATCCTGCACTGAACAAACTAACTTAGAACAAGTTCAAAACCAACAGACCGCTGCAGAACAAGATTTACACCGTATAAATATGGCTGGACGCGAAATTATTCTTATTGGAACAGCACATATTTCCCGAGAATCTGTCGACACTGTTATCCGCACCATTGAAAATGAGCACCCGCACAGTGTCTGTGTTGAACTGGATGAACAGCGCTACCGCCATCTCACCGATAAAAACCGCTGGGAGAATCTCAATATAGTACAAGTCATAAAGGGGGGGCAAATCCCTTTTCTGATGGCAAATTTGGCGTTAGCTTCTTTTCAGCGTCGCATGGGACTTCACACTGGGGTTAAGCCGGGAGAAGAACTTGCGGTGGCAGCCCAAAAAGCTTCTGAGATGAACATGAACCTAGTTCTTGTTGATCGGAGCATCCGGATCACGTTATTGCGGGCCTGGCGCAAAACCGGATTCTTACGCAAAATGCAGTTGATCTCAACTATGTTTGCCGGTTTATTTGAAAAACAGGAACTTGACGAGGAAGAACTGAGTAAGATCCGCCAGACAGACACCCTCTCCGCTATGCTCGAGGAGATGGCGGAAGTATTACCTCAGGCTAAAACAACTCTGGTAGATGAACGGGATCGCTGGATGGCGCACCACATTGCCGCAGCACCTGGCGCTAAAATCATTGCAGTAGTGGGCGCGGCACACGTGCCAGGCATTATCGGACATCTTAATGCAGGGGCACCAATCGATATTACCGGGCTAGATGTCATACCCGAAAAGCCAAGGTATTCCAAAATAGTTCCGTGGATTATCCCCCTTGTGGTCGCAGTCCTGTTTGTAGGTGGTTTTTTCTTTGCCGACCGCTCTCAACTCTACGATGCAGCCACCGCTTGGATCCTCGCTAACGGAATCCTCGCTGCTATTGGTGCTGCGCTGGCGCTTGGACATCCACTCACAATAGTCTCGGCTTTTATAGCGGCACCAATCACCTCTCTCAATCCTACTATAGGGGCCGGCTTTGTTACGGCACTGGTGCAAGCATACTGCACTCCCCCAACTGTGGCGGATATGGAAAAAGTGGCAGATGATGTCGTCAATCTACGCGGTTGGTGGCACAATCGCATGACCAGAATAGTTCTAGTATTCTTTTTTTCCTCTCTGGGCTCAACAATCGGAACATTCGTGGCGTTTGGCTGGTTCAAAAACATATTCTAGCAAAAGATGTAAAAGTTCCTCCATGGAACTTTTACATCGCACGAGTTGTTCCGACTTGCGCACTACCTCTTTTTTTATCCTTCCAGTACGCGGAAAAACTTTACCAGATAATCCGCACCAGACCACAACGTCAAAAACAACGCTATATAAAAGAAGAACATCCCCACATTGTGGAAATTCGCACACAGCAAGCTGAAGTCGAGACCAAAGAACCAGCAGTACTCGTAGTGGAGCAACAAGCCTATAATGGCTACCATTTGAAATATTGTCTTATATTTTCCCAGATTACTGGCAGCAATGACAACCCCCTCAGAAGAAGCCACCGAGCGCAATCCCGTTACCACCACTTCTCTGGCAATAAGTAGAAACACCGCCCAGGCCGGGACCCTGCCCAACGGTATCATCATGATAAGTGCAGCCATAACGATTAACTTATCTGCCAAAGGGTCTAGGAATTTGCCCATTACCGTCACTAAATCTAAGCGTCTGGCCAAATAACCATCAAGCCAGTCTGTAACACAGGCTACCGAGAATATCATTGCCGCAATTAAGCTAGAAGACTTGCTATCTGTAAGCAGGGTCAAAACCAGAACCGGAATGCAGGCTATGCGGGCAAAGGTCAGCATGTTCGGCAAATTAAAAGGCCCATTATTTAACATTTTATATCACTCCCCTAAATCGTTTCGATACTGGTCAAAGTAGATCCTTACGTTTTTCACATAGGCGCGTGTTTCAGCGTATGGCGGTATTCCGGCATAGCGCTCAACCACAGATGGACCAGCGTTGTAAGCAGCCAGCGCCAAATCTAGATCGCCATTAAAACGTTTGAGCATCTGCTGTAAATAGCGACTCCCGGCAGCTATGTTCTGTGCCGGGTCAAATAGATCGTATATATCCATTTCTGCAGCGGTCGTAGGCAGAACCTGCATTAATCCCCTCGCGCCGGCTTTTGAAACACAGGAGCTGTCAAAATTACTCTCTGCCTTCACTACGGCCTTCACTAAAGCTGGATCAAGCTTGTGTCTGTGGGAGTAGTACTGAATAAGATCATGCACTGATCGTCCCGCTAGCGAGGTATCAACCGTTTCGGAACAGTGAAATATGAAGCGGCTCTCGACCGGCACGTTGGAAAAGTGCATCCTGCCACTCTCGTCCACATACTTATACACCGCAGCCGCGACATCCCCAGCACCAGCGCATAAAAAATACAGCCACAACACGGCGCAGAACAAAGTTATGCCCCCAGCCTGACAGTTCCGGATAATAGGTAGAGCCGTAAATATAGTATGCAATGCCATCGCAGGGTATCTTTCTTGATTTCAATATCCACTTCACGCGCCACAATAATACACTAATGCACATATATCAAACAGCTTGACAGATTTTCAGCCAGTGCAATAATGCCGAGTGAAATTACTGGCATACTGTGCTGGAATTATTTACCTCACTTAGTTGTCCTACGATTGGAATTTGCAATGAAAATCTCATCAGACTTTCTGGTTATCGGAGGCGGAATCGCTGGTCTATCCTATGCACTAAAAGTAGCTGAACACGGCACAGTTTCCGTTATCACAAAACGCGAAATCGGCGAAACTGCAACGTGCTATGCGCAGGGCGGAATAGCCAGTGTGTACTCAGAGCAGGATTCATTTGAAGACCATGCTCAGGATACCATGGTGGCGGGCGCATACTTATCCCATCCAGATATTGTAGATATGGTGGTACGTAGCGGTCCTGAAGCTATCCAAAACCTTATTGAAATTGGCACCGAGTTTACCAAAAATGAAGCTGGAGATTACGATTTAACTCGGGAGGGTGGCCACAGTCACCGGCGCATACTTCATGCTTCCGACATTACCGGCAGAGAAATCGAGCGTGCCCTTGTAGCTGCGGCACAGCAGCATAAAAACATCACTATATACGAACGCCATTGCGCTATCGACCTAATTACCGAGGCTAAAGTACTCCATCGCAGGATGCAAAACAACCGCTGCCTCGGCGCGTATGTTCTAAATAGCGAAACCAATAAAGTGATAAGCTTCGACGCCACGATCACCATGCTCGCCACCGGAGGAGCAGGAAAGGTATATCTATATACCTGCAATCCAGATATCGCTTCCGGCGATGGGGTAGCCATGGCTTACCGGATTGGGGCAAGCATTGCCAATATGGAATTTATGCAGTTTCACCCCACTACGCTTTATCATCCATATGCCAAGTCGTTCCTGATTTCCGAAGCAGTACGCGGCGAGGGGGCCATCCTGCGCCGTGCTGATGGTACGGCATTTATGGAAAAATACCATAAACTAAAGGACTTAGCACCACGCGACATCGTTGCCAGAGCCATTGACAACGAAATGAAGACATACGGTGACGACTGCGTCTATCTTGATATTACGCATAAAACTGCCGATTACATAAAAAACCGCTTCCCCAACATCTGTGGCACGTTGCAAGAATACGGGATTGACATGATCAATGAACCGATTCCTGTTGTTCCTGCCGCACACTATTTATGTGGTGGCGTCGTCGTCGATACCACCGGCGAAACAGATATTAAAAACTTGTTTGCCGCAGGTGAAGTTACCTGTACCGGTTTACATGGTGCCAACCGTTTAGCCAGTAACAGCCTGCTTGAAGGTGCGGTCTACGGGGCTCTGGCAGCCAGAACCTCTATTGAGCGCATTAAGAAGCAGCATCCCCCCTGCCCGCCTATCGACCCATGGGATTACGGTAAGGCCATCCCCAGCGATGAAGAGGTAGTAATAGCACAGAACTGGGATGAAATTCGGCGCTGCATGTGGAACTACGTCGGTATCGTGAGAACCAATAAACGTCTGGCACGCGCTCTGCGCCGTATCCATATGGTTAAAGAGGAAATTGACGAATATTACTGGGATTTTTACGTAACATCAGATCTTGTAGAATTACGAAATCTGGCTACGGTAGCAGAACTGATAATCCGCAGCGCCATGGAACGCAAGGAAAGTCGCGGGCTACACTACAATCTCGACTACCCTGAAACTGACGAGGTACGCTGGAAAAAAGATACCGTTTTAAGAAAATCCTTCTAACAGGAGCAGTAGATTGACTATTGACGACCTACGGATAAAAATTGATCAACTAGATCAAGAACTACTGCGCATTTTCAACGAGCGAGCTGACCTGGCCCTGCAGATAGGCCACCTAAAAAAAGCACTTGATTTACCGGTCTATAACCCAGGGAGGGAACAGTATATCTTTGACAAGATGCAGCAACTTAATCCAGGCCCTCTTGATGATCAGGCGATTAAGCGTATGTTCGAGCGGGTAATCGACGAATCGAGAACTCTTGAACGAATCAAATCGAAGGGACGTTGAGCAATGTTGGTGGTAATGAAAAAAACTACAACGCCCGCTGAAATAGAGCGGGTAAAACAATACCTAATCGATGAAGACTTTGATTTTCACCAATCTACAGGGGCAAACCACACCATTATCGGAGTCATAGGCGAGACCATCGCTATTTCAACCTCCGCGCTGGAGCAGCTTTCCGGCGTCCTTATCGTATTCAGGATTCCGAAAGAGGCACCTGCCGGTCCTTCGCAGCACAAATGAATCTCTAATAAAAAAAGCGCCTAAGGCGCTTTTTTTATGTACAAAATTCGCAGTAAAGTTGCAAGTCAGGCATTAAAGGCCTCTCTACTCTCAGCATATATCGCATTAAAACCCTCAAGCAACTCAGCAGCACTACCAGAGTCTAGTTTTAGATGCCGACCGCCAGGAGTCGCAACCAAGTCCATCTCTTCAACTGGAATCCTAGTGCCAATACCGCACTTATAGCACATATGGACTCCTAGGTTTGTGATTGCCGCAAGAAGTAGTGCATCAGGGTTCACATCCTTAGCCTCAACATCTATATGCTGGCACACCGCCTCAACCAGTAACTCAGCGATACCCCAAGAATGAAGGACCGCAGCACCTACGTGGTTGTACGGATGGGAGAAATAACTTCGCTCTAGGTCAACATACCTAATACTGTCATCGTTATATTGCACTTCAGCCAGTTCTTGATATTGCGCAGGGTTATTATTATTCCGTACTACCTTGCCTAAATTGCTGAACAAGCCTGCCAAGAAAGCTTCTTCACACTCTCCCTTGTTTAGACTTAGACTGATAAATCTAGATGCTATCGCACTCCCTACCGATTCTTCCCACAACAGATTTTCCAGTAATCCATACTGTTTATTTACACTGCACATACTAGAAGCCAAAACCAAACTCTTGACGGTACGCTCACCTAAGACAACTAGAGCATTACGCAAGGTAGTGACCTTGCTCAGCAAACCATAAACAGATGAATTAGTTATTTTAAGGATTCGCGCAGAAATGGCCGGGTCCATTGAGATAATATCTGCCAACTCTACAATGGACATTTCGGGCTTTTGCAATAACTCCAAAGACTTTATTGCCACTATGGGCATTGACGGTAGGTCGCCAATATCTCCTGCTATTGCATCGTAATCAAGCATTTATACACCCATATTTTCAGTAGCTCCGCCTTGGTTTTAACCAAGGCGGAGAATATCATTTAGAACCTTCCAAACTCTGAATCGTCCAGCGCTATTTGAATGGATTCTTTTTTAGCCGCACTGTGGGAGGTTCCCCATCCTCCAGATTTCTCAGCATAGGACGAAGACTTAGAAGATAACTTTTTCTGACCTTTATTTACGTACGTCCTTCCCCCTGTTGGGGTAAAACTGTCAGAGGACGACCCTCTTCTAGGGCTGGACGAAAAACGCTCTGACCTTGGAGCATCATTCAATTTAAAGTGCGCCAACAGCTCATTGAGTTGAGCGGACTGGCTTGATAACTGCTCAGCAGATGCAGCACCCTCTTCAGCATTCGCTGTGTTCTGTTGAGTGACATCGTCAATGCGTGCAACACCCTCATTGATTTCGGTAATTCCCTGCGCCTGCTCAGTACTTGAAGCAGCAATTTCTGAGATAAGGTCATTTACTTTTTGTATTTCAACTACAATTTCAGTAAATGCTTTGGAAGTACTATTAGCTATAGAGACTCCATGCTTGGCTTTTTCAACCGAGCCCTCGATAAGGGCAGCTGTTTCCTGAGCAGCCTTGGCGCTACGCGCCGCAAGATTGCGCACTTCCTCTGCTACTACCGCAAAACCTTTACCATGCTGTCCAGCACGAGCTGCCTCAACCGCAGCATTTAATGCAAGTAGGTTGGTTTGAAAGGCTATCTCATCAATAACTTTTATTATTTTGGAAATATTCTGTCCGGATTCATTTATATCAGACATGGCCGTTACCATCTGTTGCATCTGTTGGTTGCCATTGTCTGCAGCTGAATGTGCTTGTGATGCCAGTTTATTAGCCTGATTGGCATTATCCGCATTGGCCTTTGTTTGCCCTGACAATTCATTCATAGAGGCAGAAATTTGCTGAACAG
>JAQUDG010000159.1 GCA_028685815.1 Desulfuromonas sp. | reverse complement strand
ATAACGGTGACCGTAACCAGACCCGATTCAGGCTGAATAAGGTTGGAAAGCGCGAAGGAACCGAACACCAACCCCAGGGCGGTTACATTATGCAGGTATTCGGGCAGCAGATGATGGCGCAACAGCAGTCCGAAGCCATATCCGCCTAGGATGCCGATAACAAAACCCACGAGGACGATAAGCCCAAAGATAATAAGGGTATGACCCAGCGCCCGCTGACCGCCCCCCGCAACGATAAACTCATACACCAGAACCGCCAACGATGCGCCGATAGGGTCGATGACGATTCCTTCCCAGCGCAAGATATTAGATACCGCCTGGGTCGGGCGTACGGTTCGCAACATGGGTGCGATGACGGTCGGCCCGGTGACCACCGAAATAGCTCCGAACAGCAGACTCAACTCCCAACTTAAACCAAGGATATAGCGGGTGAGCAGGGTGGTGATGACC
The DNA here is from genome assembly GCA_028685815.1 of Desulfuromonas sp. Classification (GTDB taxonomy): domain Bacteria; phylum Desulfobacterota; class Desulfuromonadia; order Desulfuromonadales; family Desulfuromonadaceae; genus JAIVHC01. The sequence continues at coordinate 3,181 of JAQUDG010000159.1, read as the reverse complement.
CAAGTCGTGAGCATTCCAACGGAGACCAGATTGCGAACGACCCGCTGTAATCCTCCGATTTCACGGTAGTTAAGGGTCAGACTGCCTTCAAATAGAATAACCGAGACCGATAGGGCCACAAACGGGAACAGCAGATCACCCAGAATCGCGTCGGGCGATACCAGTTGCAATACCGGCCCAGCAATAATCCCGGCCAGAAGCAGAAACACAATAGCCGGCAGCTTGACACGCCACGCCAGCCATTGACACAGACTACTGACCACGAATACAGCGGCAAACATTGCCGCCATTATATCAACCGAACTGTGCTCCATTACATATCTCTCCATTCAGGCCAGTATTCCGGTAGATGTTAAAAAGGCCCCTTCTCGGGACCTTTTTAATTACACGCACGCAAAAACATTTTTTTGGATCTTACGTACCCACCCAAGCACCCAAAGCAACTCATTAACAGAGAACTCTGGGCTCGGCGCGCCCATGTGGTAGGTTACGCAGGCTGCGTATTCGGCAGCATGACTAGCGACTATAAATTGGCTCAACTAGCTATTTGCAAAGACATGTTCAAGTTACACCTATTTAACAAAATTGAACATCCGGACAAGTTTTAGCGCAGTTTCTTGCTCGCATTGATAAGGGCTTCCTTTATCACCTCTTCCAGACACGGGTGATAAAAGGGCATCTCCAACATTCCAGCAACGTCGGCTTTAAACTCAATCGCCAACGCCAGGGTATGGGCCATATGCTCGGCGCCGCGGCCAAAAATTTCGGCTCCAAGGATACGTCCATCAGCTTTGGCGGCATAAATCTGTAGCCCGCCGCGCGCATCGTTGTAGATAGCATGGCGCGCACCACCTCGCATGGATGCAGTCCCGATCACAATCTCATCGCTATTGAGTTCTCGGTAAGGTGTCCCCACACTCGCCATCTGCGGGTCAGTATAATAGATCCCTAAAGGTACTGCACGTTTTCCCTCTTTAGCTCCGGTCGGAGCCAGAGCACTCTCGGCGGCGATGCGCCCTTCGATATAGGCTTCATGCCATAGGGCCAGGTCTTCGGTAACATCACCGGCCACGTAGATATGGCTCTCCCCGCAGCGCATGGTCAGGGGGTCATATTGGGGCAGACCGCGTTTATCTAGGCTCAGGCCGCTGTTATGCAGATTCATGCTACGTAGATTGGATTCGCGCCCACTCGCTATCAACACCCGCGCGCTGGTATGGGTAAGCACTTCACCGGTATCGCGCTGAAATTTGAGTTCAAAACCCTCCGCAGTTTGCTTGGCGTCGATAAATTCACCCCGAGGCATGATGTCGAGTTCCTGCGCTAGCACCGCCATGGTTTCTGTCTGCATGTCCGGATGCGTGAAGCTACCGATACGCCCGCTATGCCCGAACATGGTGGTCTTGACCCCGAGGCGGTGAAACGCCTGCCCCAGTTCAAGAGCGATGACGCCAAGCCCCACCACCGCAATGGACGGGGGCAGATCATCAAGTTCAAAGATGGTGTCGCTGCTATCCAACACATCTTTTAGGTCTGCAAAGGGACCATGAAACGCAGGGGTGGAACCACACGCGAGGATAATCTTCTGCGCCTTTATCTGCAAATCGTCCCCAACCTGCAGGGTGTGTGGATCGATAAACACCGCCTTGCCTTCGAGTTTGTACTCTGCCGGGATTTTATTTACCGCTTTCATTACGCCACCAACAAATCGTTCGGTACGATCTTTTTTCAGGCGTTCATAAACTCGTTTGCCATCGACGCTGTAACTGCCGTTGATGCCATAAAAAGCACCTTCATCAATTTCGTGCGCAATGTCGGCGGCAGCGATAAGCATTTTACTTGGCATACAGCCGACCCGCGCGCAGGTGGTCCCATAGGGGCCATGCTGAATCAGCACCAGACTGTCGGTCTTACGCCGAATTCGGCTATAGGCTCCAAGACCGGCAGTTCCGACGCCAACAATGGCATATTCCACTTCGCGCACTTGCATATTACCCTCCTGTTTATCCTGAATTAAGTTAATATATACGTTACGTATCCACCACAATATACCCTTGATGCTTATCACTTTTGGCCTCTTGTTCGGCCACTTTAGGTAGCATGTACATTCGCGGATGCCTAGAGCAGAAAGCATAGACCGGCCTTCAAGGCGCTGGCCAGAACTTTTAATTCTCGCTGTTTTCCAGATTGGAAAGTGCTTGTACTTATTTCCCTTTTTCTGCTAGTCTGCGTGGGTAAATGTACTGTTTGTTTTTCGCCAGCAACGCATACAAAACATGCAGTTACCCATTTAGCTACGCACACTTTTTCTTCCGGGGTACACTGTGACGCCGATCACCCGTTTTAACATTATCGCAACAGCGCTAGCAGGGATTATCCTTGCTGCCAGCATCAGCTATTTCTTTATACTTCTCCCGTATCAGGAATACTCCAGGCGCGCCACGGAACTCAAACAGTACTATATCATGGAAGAAAAGCGGATCATCCGGCGGGAGGTGACGCGGGTCCTCAACGAACTGGATTTCCTTCACCGCGGGCACTTAAAAGAAATTACCGCTACCCTGAATCTAAACCTGACCAACATGAAGCGCTTCATCGAATCAGGACGCTATGCGAACATCCAGCAGGTGCACACAATGGTTGCGCACATGCGCAAGGAGCTGGGGTATCTAGAACAGGCCGCTTATTTTGTGTTCACCACTGAGGGCAACTTAATCAGTCGCTGCAGCCGGCAACACCTGCTCGAACTGGGGATGGAACCAGACTTAGGGGATGCCGAAATCACCTCCGTGCTCGAGCCTCTCTGGGGCGCCGCACCCAAAGAATTACAGAATATGCACTGGCCTGCCAATGCGGACAGCGCCCCCTTACCCCTCCACGCTATCTACGAAACTTCAACGCAAAACAAGTTGCGCATAGTCGCTGTCATTCCACAGCATATCAGTGACAAAGACCTGCAGATCCGCTTTCTCGAACACCTGGCGCAAGTGCGTTATGGCGCAGAGGGCTCTGGCTATTTCTTTATTTTCGATCTTAACGCCAGGCCGATAATGAGGGTAGTGCATCATTGTTTCTGTAAATTACAAAAGGCCTGACAAAAAGACGGGCCACGGTTATTCTCTTTGGTGAATCGCCAAACCCAACCAGAGAGGAAAGAAACCATGACCCGTCTAGAAGATTA